>JBBSCL010000548.1:0-3133 GCA_038250345.1 Leptolyngbyales cyanobacterium | reverse complement strand
TGGGACAAAATCTTGAGCAGGTAACGGTCATCCCAACCTGCCTTTAGGCGCTTGGCGCGAGTGCCGCCTTTAGCAGACTTTTCCTGAGTTAGCAAATTCACAGCAAGGTGACGAATCACCGCCAAATTTTCTCCACTGTAGACCTGAATAGAGCGAGCTTGGTCTTCTTGAAATCCAACATCGAGTATCCAATGCAGTTGGTTCTCAATGCTCCAATGCCCCCGCACCGATAGGGCGAATCGCTCAGCATCAAGGGGGAGATCAGCAAATAGTAACGAGATTCACAGGTGATTGGGTCACCGATTTGTCGTTGCGATTGGACACAGCCAATGGTCATTAACTTTGCCCAGTTCTTGGCTCCGACCCGGTATTCGGTTTGCCCCATCACCCAATAACGGCGGCTTTCCGTCCATCCATGTCCTTGCTCTTGAGTTTCATAGAAATCATGTTCGATACCGCGAAAGTTTTGTTGATGGGCATGGTTAAACAGTTGCACTACATCTTCATGCAGCTTCCCCTGATTCCCTTTGAGTGCCAGCACATAATCGCCGCCCTGTGCCACAATCTGCTCAGCAATTGCCGTTTGACATCCCATGGCATCAATACTCACCACCGACCCTGCCAGGTCTAGCACCCGTAGCAGTTCTGGAATTGCTGTAATTTCATTCGATTTCTCATTCACTTTGCGTTGTCCCAAGACGATGCGATTTTGAATCGCCCAGGCACTCACCAGATGAATCATCCCTTGCTTACTACCCCGTTCATAGCTCCCTCGCAGCGCTTTACCATCAAGCGCAATCAGTTGCCCTTCGGTGATCTCAAAGACTGCTTGCACCCAGTTGAGAAAACACTGTTGTAATTCCTCCGGGCGCAGTCGCGCAAATATCCGGGCAAATGTATCGTGTGATGGAATCCCGTTGGGTAATTCTAAAAACGTCTGTAACCACTCTTGTTTGGCGATACCGTAGTTTTCAATTTCAACCCAACTCTGTGCACCACAGATCACCGCGCAAATCGTAATGAGCATCAGATCGATCAGCAAATGCTCCATGCTGTGTTGAGCGCGCGGGTCATTCAGCGTACCAAATTGCTCTTTGAGCGTCGTAATCGCAGATTTAGGCATGAGAACCATCAACTCATTTTCAGAATTGTCTTGGATTCTAAGCTTCCTAAATTCTCATGGCACTCATTGTTAAGATACGTGTGCGATCGCCCTGCTGACCGTGCCCAATCTGTTGCTTTGGCTTCGATTTCGTGTTTGTGCTGGCACCATTCGTCATAGCCAGGAAGAGACTTAGCGATTCCAGTGATTTCTTGCACCAGCTCGTCGCCGGTGACGGGCAAGCCGCCGTGAATTATGTGGTGGAATACACGAGCGCGATAGGCAATTCGTCCGAGTAGGTGATTCGTTTGCCCTGAACCTGTCCAACCGGGTTCGATGTCAGCATTCAAATCATTGAGTAATTTCCCACCGCCACTTTTGACGATCGGGTATTTTTTGCGCCTATTTTTAATAATTTTTTTAATCGCTTTGCGAGTCACCGGGTTGCGGCGCTGGCAAAACTGCCATTGCCGCACGAATTCCTGTTCGCTGCTATAAATCGGTTGCCAATCCTGATCCAGGATGTAAGAGCCAGCTTGAAGGGGGAGTCGGTGGGCATTATAAAGCGCTGGTTTTCCATCCACAAAGCCGCGATCGTTGGGGAAGATTTCAAGCTGACCTGGGGCAATCTTAAAGCCTGCCTTTTCTAGCAGCGTCTGCACCGCCTGGGCGAGTTCGTAAGAGGTCTGTTCGCTATCAAATGGGAAATAGAGGTGAATGCCGCCACTGTAGGAACTGGTGATCGGGATAAAGCTAACCAATCCCAACGGCTCCAGGGCAGCGACCAGTCGCGAGATGGCGAAGGAGTCATGCCGGGGATGGTAAAGGCTGTGAATATCAATGTCTGTCAGCAGACAGCGTGTTGTTTTACTAAATCGAATGCCGTAGATCGATTCACCTTCTTGAATTAATCGATCTGAAAGGTGATGTTGGCTTTCGGTTTTCCAATCTGGCTTCTGCCCTGGTTCTGGGTGAGGGGCATGAATATAGTCGTATCGGTGGGGGAATAGAGAGAGAAATTCGTTGCTCGTCTCTTTTATAGATCTGAATTTTAGGGATGTCTGGTTCGATAGTTGATGCACTTACTTGGCTCCTTTGGTGGTGTAGGAGCCGAGATAGGCTTAGTTTTGGCTGTCTAATGCTTTTCCGGTAAGAGTTTCAGGACTTCGGCAGGGATCGAACTGCTAACCCTTGAGAGAGAAGTGACTTGGTTGTGTTTTACTACTTGTAGGTTTACTTTATATACAATGGTTAAATAATCAATTAATTAATCGATTAATTGATTACATGACATATTTATGTCATTACACACTTCTCTGTTTTTTGCTGGGAAAAAAGATTCAGGATTTTAGCACACGCTAAAATCCTGTCAGACAGCCGTAAGACTAAATTCCACCCCTACTACTCCATCCCTCGGTCGCCAAACTCAAAAGATGTTTTGTACGGGCTTTTATCTCGGCTGACAGGCTTTGATTCAATACTTAAAACGCTCTGGCTCAAGCTGGGGCGTTTTTTGTTTGCTGTTTTTACTCTCGGTTTAAATTGAATTAGATTGACTTTAGACTGTTTAAAGGCGTTTGCGATCGCTATTTTGCAGCTTTTCTAATAAAAATCAGCCCTGTACCTTCCCTTTGGAGATTGCATTTTTGAACGTCAGAACAGCTTCTAGCCAATCTGTTTCGCCTGCTAAAACACACTGGGTTAGCAATTCAATATCTAGTTTTACCAATTCAGGAATCTGACTTTTGTAGATTCTGGTGTAACCGTTCTCTCCCAAACGATGCAGGGTAAAAAGCCCGTCGTCCCAAAACCAAACTTCAGGTACACCTAATGCCTGATACCGCTTCAATTTAGTAGCAGAACCGCTTGTAAATATCACCTCTATCGACAAATCTGGTATAGCTTTGACTTCTCCAAAGCAGTAGGATTCGTCTGCTTGGGCAGAAGCTACCCCTTCCTGCTCCTGGGTGACAGATCCAGTCGGAACAATCCTGATTCTCCAATGCAAAAAAAACGCTTCCAGTAGAGAGG
>JBBSCL010000547.1:0-3138 GCA_038250345.1 Leptolyngbyales cyanobacterium | reverse complement strand
CCTACTCATTGGGCTGTATTTTCTGGCATTAGAAATTCAGTATCGCGATCGCCCTGGCAATAAATTGGTGGCGACCGTTGGACAGTGGCAGATTCAGGAGCAAGCCCCGAACCACTATCGGCTGGTGGGCGAGATGGAGTTGATTAATCGCACTGCCAAGCTCGAAATTATGGTGCCGCAGATAAGGGCAGAGGTGAAATTACTTTCGGGAGGAAGTTTGCGCGGGGTAACCACTCAAACACACGTTGTTTCGCGTCATCCCGATGAAACGGCTCGCCCGGATGATTACTGGTTTGCTTACATTGTCAAGGTCGGCAAACGGACGACGATAGAAGTGCAAATTGAGATTCACGGGGCTGACCTAAGCCAACTAAAAGCGGCGTGGGTGCAGGTGCATTACCTGACTTATGGTCCTCAAGGGCGAATCCCTAAAATACGGCATGTGGTGGTGCCGTTTCAGTTTCCCGATGCGGCAGAGTCTAAAAATTGGCGATCGACTCCAACGGCTGAAGTATTGCCCATTCGGACTCATTTATTGACGGAATTGGATAATCCTGTAGAAGTGGTGCGGCGATATGTGAGTCCCCATGCCAAACCAAGCGATGTGGTAACGATTGGGGAAAGCCCGATCGCCATCATGCAAGGGCGTTTTCGCGATCCTCAAAACATCAAGCCGGGATGGGCTGCAAAACGGCTATGTTATTTGTTTTTGCCCACTTCTAGCCTAGCGACTGCCTGCGGATTGCAAGCCCTGATTGATCAGGTGGGTGCGGTGCGGGTGCTGGCGGCATTTTTGGTAGGCGCGATCGCCAAAGTCTTTGGCAAGCCGGGAGTATTCTACCAACTAGCCGGAGAACAAGCTCGTTTGATTGACGACGTAACCGGCACTTTGCCACCCTATGATCAATTTATTGTGTTGGGACCAGAGAACCCTCAACAGGTCGTGGATCTGATTCAGCAGGAAACGGGTTTATCGGCGGCGATCGTCGATGTTAACGACTTAGGAGCGGTGAAAGTGCTAGCAGCCTCAGCGGATGTGGCGATTCCAATGCTCCAGCAAGCCTTAAAGAAAAACCCGGCAGGAAACGCCGATGAACAAACTCCTGTGGTGCTGATTCGTCCCCTTTAATCGCGATCGCCCGACCTATCTAACAGCGATCAATCTACAATTAACATCTGTCACACTGGCTAATTCGCTAAACTGGTTAGAATGTTACTGTGTCTTTCAGTTCCTTTTTGGCTGATTCAGCATTTCAACCAATGACTCAATCATTTCCTCAACCCACCGAAGTCTTAATTCGCCCCGTTCAATATGGCGACATAGAAACTGCTGATCGGCTGTGTGATGAAGTCGAAGGTGAAGAATTACAGTTTTCTATTAATCCAGATAAGCCCCTCAAGCCGCTACGCTGGTATGCCCCTTGGCGGTTTCTCAGTTTTTTGGTCAATCGCTCCCATCTGTTTGGTGCTTATGTTTTTGGGCAAGACAATAAGCTAAGAGGAATTGTCAAAATTTCTCCGTTTAACCGGACTCGCACGACTTGGCGGGTTGATCGGGTTGCCGTAGTAGATGAAGCGGTGATGGATGAAGCGGCAATGGATGAAGCGGTAATAGACGAAAGCGCGATCGCGGTTAAAGCTCCCTCCCTTCCCTTCAACGACATCGGTTCTCATCTATTGCGCTATTGCTTTGAAACCGTTTGGGAAGCGCGGACTTGGCTGCTAGAAGTCAACGTAAACGACAATGAACTGCTAGCGCTGTATCGGCAAAATGGCTTTCAACCCCTAGCACACATTACCTATTGGGAGATTGATCCAGCCCTGCTACAAAGCCTTGCAGAACGAGAGCCAGACCTGCCCAATCTGTTGCCTGTGAGCAATGCCGATGCTCAGCTACTCTATCAACTCGATACCATGTTTATGCCGCCTTTGGTGCGGCAGGTCTTTGACCGTCATCTTTCTGATTTCAAAACTAGCTTGATTGATTCGGTGTTAAACGGGGTTAAAAACTGGGTGAATCAGTTGGAAGTGGTGAGTGGTTATATTTTTGAATCGCAGCGAAAAGCCGCGATCGGCTACTTTCAAATTCAGCTTTGTCGAGATGGTTCTCGCCCCCATCAGGCGCAGTTAACGGTCAACCCATCCTACACTTGGCTCTATCCAGAGTTAATGTCTCAAATAGCGCGGATTACCCAAGAGTTGCCCGCCCAATCGCTTCAGCTTGCTTCCTATGATTATCAACCTGAACGAGAAGAGTATTTGAAGCAAGTAGGAGCCGATCGCATTGCCCATACGCTAATGATGTCGCGATCGGTTTGGCATAAAGTTCGAGAATCAAGGCTGAGTGGCTTTGAAAATCTCCAGCTTCCAGAAGTGTTGCAAGGGCTGAAACCCTCGCGTAAGCAAGCGATTCCTAGCCGAATTACTCTCCAATCAATGAGCCAAGCCCTACAGAAACCTGAAGCTAGCCCAAAAGTTCGTTCCAATTCTGCCAAATCTGTGAAACCTAGAAATGCAATTTTGAATTTGTCTACCAAAACAGATTTTTCAGATACTCCTCCCCAAGATCCATGTTGTTAAGGGGTGATGGTTGATGCCAATCTCTGCTTTGGGTCTAGATGTTGGCAAGAAGCGGATCGGTGTCGCTGGCTGCGATGGCACTGGGCTAATCGCTTTTGGAATTGAGACGATTGAGCATCGTTCCTTTAAAACCACCCTAGAACACTTGCAATACTTAGTCACCGATCGCCAAGTGAGTGTTCTGGTGATTGGGTTGCCCTATTCCATGGATGGCAGCTTGGGATATCAGGCTCAGCAGGTGCAAAGATTTGCAACGGCGATCGCGTCGGCTCTAAACCTACCAGTGGAATATGTGGATGAACGACTAACTTCGTTTGAGGCAAAAGAGATGCTAAAGGCGGAGGGAATTCATGCCGATAGACAAAAAGGTTTGATCGATCGCAAAGCAGCGGCAATTATTCTGCAACAATGGCTAGATGAACGGCGATCGCCCAAGCATTCTGCCGCTGATTGTAACGAGAATTGAGAATTCTTTTGAAAAATTCAAGCAAAATAGACAAAGGTGAAACAGACTTTGGCAGAATGCTTCTTGGGCGCTATGCATGAGGAGGAATTTTT
>JBBSCL010000546.1:0-3141 GCA_038250345.1 Leptolyngbyales cyanobacterium | reverse complement strand
TGGGTGTAATAATCCAATCCCCGCACGAGACGAGTGTTGATCTGAAACGAAATATCTAAATCGGTGAGTAAAGTCTGAACTTGCTCGAAGCGCTGACTTGAATCAGGATTGAGGTGATCTAAAACGCTGGGTGCCTCGGTCAAAATGGCTTGGGTGCGCTCATCCTTGCTATCCAAAATTCGTAGGGGATTGCGAGTTAGGCGATCTTGAGAGTCGGCATCCAGATCGCCTTTGTAGGGCGTGAGGTAGGCGACCAAGGCTTCGCGATATTGGAGGCGATCGCCAGCATTTCCAATCGAATTGAGGTTTAGCACTAGATTTTTCAATCCTAACGCCTGCAAAATATCGACAAAAATAGCAATCACTTCTACATCTGCTCGTGGCGAAGGGCTGCCCAACACTTCTACGCCAATTTGGTGAAACTGCCGCTGTCGTCCGGCTTGGGGACGCTCGTAACGGAACATGGAGCCACAGTACCAAAGTCGCTGCACCCCGCCCTGAGCGCTGAGGCTATGTTCGATGAACGATCGCACCACTCCGGCGGTGCCTTCAGGTCGCAGGGTAATCGAGCGATCGCCCCGGTCTTTAAAGGTATACATCTCCTTGCCCACCACATCGGTTGCTTCCCCAATGCCACGCTCGAACAGATTGGTTTGTTCAAAAATCGGGGTGCGAATTTCTTGATAAGCGGCTCTGCCTAAAATGTCCCGTGCGGCGGCTTCGATCTGCTGCCAATAGCCGACTTCTTCTGGCAAAATGTCGCGTGTGCCGCGTGTGGCTTGAATGGAACCCATAGTATGCGTTAAATGCGATGCGTCAAATTTTAAAAGGGATGATTGCTATGTAGCTTTAGATTTTAGGTTGAGCAGGGTTCATGGGTTGCAGCAAGTGTTTCAACGGTTTCCCAGGCACCATAGCGATCGCTATAGTATGCCAAAATTTGGCTGACTCGTTGGTCTGTCGCTGCGTGATCAGGCTGGTCAATCCATAAACTATCGATTTGACTCAAGCTGTAGTCAAATTGCTGAGAGGTCTGCGAAACTAACTCAGTTTGCACTCCTTCCACCTGCTCTAGATGAGCCGCAACTTCTCGATAGACTGCCAAAGGTAGCTGAGCGAGTCGGATACGATATTTCAACACCATTCATCTAACGACTCACTTAACGACTGACAATAACTGGAGAAACGTCAAGGTAGTTTAAGCCACCTTGGGAAAAAATAGTGTGCTGGGCGATCGCTCAACCCTTAATTCATTATGTGACTACCAGCGTCATTTCTATGGTCTACCGTTGGCAATGTGCAACAGTTAACATTATCTATGCAGACCTTGCCCCATTGCAGCGCCCAACGCACTAAAGCTACTCGATTATCGGTTTTGGTTTTGGTGAGAATATTGCTGATGTGGTTATCTACAGTACGCTTACTAATTTCCAACTTCTCGGCAATTTCTTGGTTTGTTAAGCCAGTGGCTACCCATTCAATCACTTGCAGTTCCCGTTCCGACAAAGAACTCTGCACCTGAGATTCGCCACTCGCCATATTTATAGGTGCCTGTGTATATGTACTTATGCCCTTTATTGTAGGAGCTTCTCAGCCAAAAACAACTGTCTAAATGGCTTTATTTGGGGGCAAAAGAGAATCCCTTGCGAGTGGGTCTTGTCTCGGCTGTTTGCACGGCAAATCTGATCTGGTCAATTTGCTGACCTTGCTTCACTTGCAGCGTCCAAGTTCCCGCTTGAGGTTTCCAGAAGAATGAGCTAGACGTGGATGCAGTCAACGGCTTACCATTCAGTCGCCATTCCACTGCTGCCTTAGAGCCTTCCGTTAGCTTAAACTCTAGGCGCTGAGAGGCATCGTCTTTACCAATCACAAAGACATCGCCACTGCGGGGAGAGACAATTCGCAATCCCAAAACCGCTGAACCGATCGCATTTTTGGGCTGCCGTGCTAACCATTCGTTATATTCCGCTGGCAGATTAAACCGCGTGTTGCCGTGAACCGTGGGGAAAAAGCGATCGCCCTCCTGCTCATACGCCGCCACCTCTTCAGCGAACAGATATTCTTGCACCACCGCCGGACACCCCGGAGTAGGACGCGCCCCCGACACGGCACAAATCGGGCGCTGCACCAATCCAGTTGGGGCTTGAAATGGCTTTGGCTCCTGCTGTTCGTGCAGATGCAGCATAATCCGGTTCCATAGAGGAGCCGCCCCCATCACGCCAGATACTTTCTGCATCGGCGCACTGTCGAAGTTTCCCACCCATACCGCCACGGTGTATTTTGTGGTGAAGCCGACTGTCCAGGTATCTCGATAATCAGACGATGTGCCTGTTTTGACCGCTGCCGGAAAGGGTAATGCCAGCAGTGAATCTACGCCAAACGCCCGCGATCGCGCTTGGCGATCGTTCAGCATATCCGTAATTAGTAGCCAAGTGGAAGAGGAAGGCAGTAAGTTTGGGGTAGATTGATTGGACTCCGTACTCCGCACTCTCAACTCCGTACTGTTGCCCTGTCTCGCTAGGGTTAAATAGGCTCTTGCCAATTCCCATAGGCTAACTTCCCCGCTGCCGAGGGTGAGTCCTAAGCCATAGTGTTCAGGTGGCTGGGTCAGATGATCAAAACCCAGTTGGTGTAGGCGATCGAGAAACGTACTCACGCCCACTTTTTCTAGAGTTTTGACGGCTGGCACATTCAGGGAATTTGCCAATGCAAGCCGCACTCGCACGGGACCCTGAAAGGTTTCGCTGTAGTCGGAAGGGCTGTATAAGCGCGATCCGGGAATGGCATAGCGAGTCGGCACATCTGCCAGGATAGTGTTGGGCTGAATCGTGCGATTTTCCAGGGCAAGCTGATAGAGAAATGGTTTGAGGGTAGAACCGGGTTGGCGCAATGCTTGTACGCCGTCATTTTGCCCTAGTTGCGATCGCGCAAAATAATCGGGTGATCCCACATATGCCAGTACATCGCCGGTTTGATTGTCTAGCACCAGCGCGGCTGCATGGTGCGCGTTGTGAGGGGCAAGGCTGCGAATTACTTGCAGCACTTGAGTTTCAACAAACTGCTGGAGGGGGCGATCGAGGGTCGTCCGAACTTGGGCGGGATGATTGGCGGGAAGTTGATCGGCTAACCAAAACAAAAAGT
>JBBSCL010000545.1:0-3146 GCA_038250345.1 Leptolyngbyales cyanobacterium | reverse complement strand
ACTGTCCAAACAGGTTGCGATCGCCCACAGCAATTCTGATTCTGGCAGAGTGACAGTTTTATCTTGCAGCGCGATCGTGCTACACGCACTCACTACCGTTTGCTTCAGTTTGGGAGACAGCATACTCATCCGTTCTAGGCTGCTTTTCAGGTGGCTAAAATTGCCGTTAGGTGCCGTAGTGGGCAGTTCCCGCGTGCTGGCTCCGGGTAGCTGATAGACCCCCGATCGAAAGGCAAAGGCAACTGTATCCGGCTCAGTATGCCCAACTCGTGCCATCGCTGCCAAAACCATTAGACAGTCTTGCCAAACGGGATCTAAAGTATCGACTGCGGCGATCGCAGGTTGCGCTACACGAGGCTGCAATCGATGCCGTAGCACGGTATAAATCACAAATTCGGTGAGTGACCAGCGTTTGTCAGCCGTTGCCAATCCCTGAAGCACTTTGAACAACTGCTGCAATTGGCTAGCAGGAGCTTGCTGCAAAACAGGAATTACCGAATTTAGCAAAGGTAAGCGCAAGCGAGGATTGGATGTATCCAAGATTTTACCGCTCTCTAGAGTGAGATTTGCGAGGGAAATCGGCACAGTTTGCTGTAGCCATGCTTCTTGCTGAACGCGAACGGAAGGATTTTGGCAATCAAGCATGAGGCTCTGGGCGATCGCGATCGCGCCTTCCAAGGTTTCAGTTGCCTGTTGCAAGCTTTCTGGCAATTGGGCAACGTGCGTATTCGCTACTGTAGTGGAGGAGAGAGATGCTAAGGGCGGCAAACTGGAAGACTTTAAAGCAGCGGCTGAATTTGAAGCGATCGACGAAGTAGAGTTGTTGGAGGCGAAACCCATCACGGCTACCTGTGGCGATTGTGTGGGTGACGCGGGAACAGTGGCGATCGCATTGCCCACCACTGCCTCAGCAGGCACCTGTCGTGCACCAATACTTAATCGCTGCAAGCGTTGCCGGGTGGGGGGATGGGTCGAAAACCAATCGGCACTCAGCCAGTTTGTATTCGACTCACCAAAAAAGAGATGGCTCATTGCCGCTGCCTGAGGCGCTGATACCCTCGCGTGATTTGCGTGAGATTCAATTTTTTGTAAAGCGCTAGCCAGCCCATCGGGGTTGCGGGTAAACTGCACGGCGGAAGCATCCGCCAAAAACTCGCGCTGCCGCGACACGGCACTTTGCAAAATCCGCCCAAAGAAATATCCCACTCCACCAATCGCCATCAAAGCAATGCCGAACGCAATAATCGCAAAAAAAGACGATCCTGAATCAGACTCTTTTTCAGATTTAGATTCAGAACTGATTGAGATGTCAGGAGAATACCGAACGACAAAACGACCCAAAATATGAATCAGCAAAATGCCATGCAGCAAGCCAATCAGCTTCATGTTTAGCCGCATATCACCATTCAAAATGTGGCTAAACTCATGCCCAATTACGCCCTGTAATTCATCTCGGTTGAGTGCCTCTAAACAGCCACGAGTCACGCCGATCGCCGCTTTTTGGGGTGAATTGCCAGCCGCAAACGCATTAATGCTGGTTTCTCGATCAAGCACAAACACTTGAGGAGCCGGAATACCAGACGCGATCGCCATTTCCGCCACAATATTTAGCAACTGCTTTTCTTGAACTGTCGCCTGTTCTGGCTCAACCAAGCGCCCACCAAGCTCCTCTGCCACCGCCGCCCCGCCCCGCCTCAACTTGATTAGCTTAAACAAGGTTCCACTCCCAATCGCCAGCAATGTTGGCACCGCCACGCTTAGAAACATGTTTAAACTCAGCAAGCTCACATTTGCCTTCAAGATAAGCCGACAGATGAGCCATAGGGCGAGATAAATAGCACTAACAATACAAACCAAAGACAGCAGATATAGCCACCCCAGCCGACGTGTATTTTGGTGGGCACGGTCTTGATGCTCAAAGAAGTTCATGAGTCAGTACCAGGTGTCAGGTATTAGGAAAGGGCGAATGACGAAGGGCGAGTGGCAAGTGCCATTCTTAGAACGAGACTCGTGGAGCGACTTTCATTTCTGGCGTGGCTTCTTCTAGCAAGTTTGCCGTTTGAAAGTTGAACGAACCCGCGATCAAGTTACTCGGAAACACTTCACGCTTGGTGTTATAAACGGTGACTGCATCATTGAAGGCTTGGCGAGCAAAGGCGACTCGGTTCTCGGTGGAGGTTAGCTCTTCCATGACCCGCGCCATATTTTGGTCGGCTTTTAAATCTGGGTAGGCTTCTGATAAAACGAGCAACCGATCCAAACTTCCCGTAAGTACCGCTTCAGCCGATTCTAGTTGCTGCATCGCTTGTGGATCGCCGGGATTGCGGGCAGCGCGACTGTTGGCACTCATGGCGGCATTTCTGGCAGTGATGACCGCTTCTAGGGTTTCTCGTTCGTGCTTCATGTACCCTTTAGCCGTTTCTACCAAGTTGGGAATTAAATCGTAACGACGTTGAAGCTGAACATCAATCTGGCTATAGGCATTTTTGAAGCGATTTCGCAGTGTTATCAAGCTGTTGTAGGCGTTCATGATAATAACGCCAGCAATCAGCACGAGCATGACAAGAAAAATGAGGAATCCCATAATCTGTTCTGTTTGAAGGTTAAGGTGAACTTGGAGCGTCAAGATTGCTGTTAGTGTTCCCAACCTGAACTGGCTCTACCTAAATCATCAACAGTTTTCAGATTAATTCCGGTTACTGATTTAGATTGCCGATTAGCCTTCACCTCAACCCGTTGCACCTCGTCGTACCATCCTCAACTCTCCACATGCGATCGCTTGTTTCATTACCACTGACACACAGCACAACTTCACGATTACGCTGAAGAATTGGTAGTGTGATCGCTAAGTCTATGGAGTTTCAGTGTCAATGCCTTCCCACATTTGAGAAAGCGAAATCCTTTGCCCTGACGTTGCCTCTTGCAAAGCTCTGCGTAAACTTGCTTTAATATCTTCAACAGAGGTATCGTCGGGATCTTGTTCTACCTGCTCCATAGGATCTTGCTATAGCACTACGAGGTTGTATCAGGACGTATAGTTAAGATTGTAAAGAATATCTATGGAAGCCTATGCCAGCCCCCTACAGTGATGACCTACGTCAAAAAGCGATTGAGGCAGTGCAACGCGGAGACCGCAAAACTGATGT
>JBBSCL010000544.1:0-3160 GCA_038250345.1 Leptolyngbyales cyanobacterium | reverse complement strand
CTTTCGGATTGCTTACGGCGGTGCCCAAGAAAAATTTGGTATCACGCCAGACTTGACCACTCTGGGTAAAATCATCGGCGGCGGGTTGCCCGTAGGTGCTTATGGTGGACGGCGCGACATTATGGAAATGGTTGCCCCAGCGGGACCCATGTATCAAGCGGGAACCCTGTCAGGCAATCCATTGGCAATGACAGCAGGCATCAAAACGCTGGAGTTGCTGCGCAAACCGGGCACCTATGAGCAACTCGATCGCGTGACTAAGCGCCTTGCCGAAGGAATGCTAAAAGTTGCCCATGAAACTGGGCATCCAGCCTGCGGTGGACAAATTAGCGGGATGTTTGGCTTCTTCTTTAATGCAGAACCCGTTCACAATTACGAAGATGCCAAAAAATCCGATCTGAGTAAATTCAGCCGTTTCCATCGCGGTATGTTAGAGCGAGGGATTTACCTTGCCCCATCACAGTTTGAAGCAGGGTTTACCTCTTTAGCTCATACCGATGCCGATGTCGATGAAACGCTAGCAGCAGCAAGAGAAGTGATGGCAAGTCTGTAAAAATAAGACGTTAGGGAGCATACTCATATGCTCCCTAACGTTTAACTAAACCTTTTCTTAACATCCACAGCCAGAATGTCCGCAACCTGGACCATCTTTATGTCCATCGGCGCAGGCTTGGCTGCAATAGGATTTATTTTCTTTTTCAACGGTGCCAGAACCGGGAGTCACGATGCATAGGCAAGGTTCGCAAGCACATTTCATTTGAGTAACAGTTGCCATTTTGGGTTAGCCTCGGTAATTTATTGAATTCATCATAACACCTGAACAGTCGTTCATATATTTATTTCTCAGTTTGACTTGCAAAACTCAAAACTCAATTACCTGCATTAACGGATAGGAACAAAGCCCGCTTTCTCAAGCAGTGTTTGCCCTTGATTGGATAAAACAAAATCTGTGTAGGCTTCTCCTGATTGTTGTTCTTTCTGGTTGTTTTGTTTGATCACTACAAATAGATTGCGTGTAATGGGGTACTGCCCTCCTTTAATCGCGGCTTCATTCAGTTGATTGCGCTTAGCTGGGCATTGGGAGGGCGGCACCAGTGAGCCTTGGTAAGGCGGCACCAATTCGTTAGGAGTGCGCCCGATCGCGATCGGTTTGACCGTACATTGATCCACTATTTCAGGCGCAGAGGCGAAGTAAACCCCACCGGGAGTTTGAGCCAGTTTACGCACCGCTTGAGTGGTCGTAGCCACCGTTTGCACCGTTGCCCCAAAGCCGCGCCCTTTCATAATTTGTTCGACAAATAACTCAATCGTTCCCCCCGCAGCCACCGGGCGAGTGATGGGTTGAATCGCTAAATTTGGTCCACCCACTTGGCTCCAATTGGTGAGTTTACCTGTGTAGATGTCGCCAAGCTGCTCCACAGTCAGCCCTGGAATAGTTAAGCTGGGATTAACCGCCACCGCTAGAGCATCGATCGCCACCGGAACTTGCTTCAGGTTAGTACCCCGCTGACTTGCCTGCTGATATTCCTGATCGGTCACAGGGCGAGACGATTGAGCAAAGGCTAATTCGTCGCGCATCAGCATCCGAATGCCTGTTGCTGATCCGGGTGCTTCGCTGGTTGGATTCACATACCGCAAGCGAAATTCAGGACGAGCCGCTTGAATGGCAGCATCCACATCTCGCCGAATCGGTGCCCAAGAGGTACTGCCGCCATAGGTAAACAGCCCACTCGGCACATTTTGCACTTGAGCAAAACCTTGAACGCTCGATGAATTAGAGGAGTTTGATGAGTTAGTTGACGAGGTTGAGTTGGAGCCTTGAGAAAGCAGATTCCCCACATTCAGCCCAGATTTTTGAGTCAGCCACCAAAAACCGCCGCCGACCAATCCAGCCGTGATGACGAACGAAACCAGAAGAGCAGGAACATCATTTTTCTGAGTCATATTTTTTAAGGTTATACTCCTTGTCTCTTCAGTATTTTTCCAGCGATTTCTCCAGCGTATATTAGTAGGTTTGCCTTTGTGGTAATGGTTTATTTATTAACCTTAAACACTATTTCACGGACAATCATCTCACCCCAAGCGAGAGTTCCTGAAAGCCCTTGAAACCAGATCGAAATAGCTAAAATGATCAAGGGAATTAAAGCATAGTAAACCAAGCCCCAACCGATCATTTTGCTAATGCGTTGACCGCGACGGCGACGATTAAATACCAAAGCGATCAGGGCTAGTGGTGCGATCGTATGAATTGCCAAGCTGATTGGAATACTGATATAAAGTGCAGCTAACCCTGCCCACATTTCACGATTTCCGATCAGAACATAAATCGCCATCACAAGCCAACTTAGAGGTCCGACCCAAACTAAAATCTTGCACCACTGCTGATTCCGAGGCTCATGCATTTTGTTTCATAATATTTTCATATTTCACGTAATCTATGCTAATTTTTGAAGAGTGAAAGATTTATGAAATGAGAGAATGAAGACTAAGTTTAGCTATATTTTGCAGTCTTTCATCACACAGGGTTTCTGTACCGCGTTATCTGGATTGCTACTTGGATTTTTGCTGTACGGATGCACCCCACAGTCGGCACCGCCCCAGCAGGATGCGGTCTCTAGCTCTCAGCCGACTACGAGTCCGGCTCAGAAAGAGAAAAAGGTGATTTTGACCACCTTCACTGTCTTGGCAGATATGGCTAAAAATGTGGCGGGAGACAAAGCGATCGTGGAATCTATCACCAAGCCAGGGGCGGAGATTCACGGTTACGAGGTCACGCCGAGCGATTTGGCACGGGGGCAAAAAGCGGATCTGATTTTGGAAAATGGGTTGAACCTGGAGCGCTGGGCAACTCGGTTTTACAACAGTTTGCCCAAAGTTCCCCACGTCACCTTGAGTGAAGGCTTTGAACCCGTTAATATTGCCGATGATGCCTACAGTGGGAAGCCTAATCCTCATGCCTGGATGTCACCCCAAAATGCCTTGATCTACACTGATAACATTCGCAAGGCGCTAGGGGAGATTGATCCGGCGAATGCGGCAACCTATGACGCGAATGCCAAAGCTTACAGTCAGCAGATTCGGGCGATCGATACCAAACTGAAACAAGCGATCGCTGCCGTTCCTCCTGACAAACGCTACATCGTCAGTTGTGAAGGCGCAT
>JBBSCL010000543.1:0-3163 GCA_038250345.1 Leptolyngbyales cyanobacterium | reverse complement strand
GCGCTGCGGCTTGAGGGTTGACTTCGGGAACAATCAGCGGCACGGTTGAATCCATCCGAAAGGCGCTGGAATTATCCACGACTACCGCGCCTGCCGCGATCGCTTTCGGTGCCCACGCTTTAGAAATAGATGCACCCGCTGAAGCCAGCACTAAATCGATGCCGTCAAACGAGCGATCGCTCACTGCTTCAACAATTAAAGGTTCTCCCCGAAACTGGAGCGTCTGCCCTGCTGATCGAGAAGAAGCCAATAGCCTTAACTGAGAGACTGGAAAATTACGTTCTTCTAACAACGTGATCAACTCAGCGCCCACGGCTCCTGTTGCGCCTAATATGGCAACTCGATAGGATTGAACCAAATTACACATCCTCCAAAAATTACTGAGTCGCCAACTTTCTTAAAATAAATTTTTTGTAGTGACAGACCTAATTTAAATCAGGTATTTCAACCCTAGACTCAATCGGCAATGTTAGCGTTCCGTAACGCTTCTATGACAAATCTATCTGTTTAGATATGTTTAAGATTTTAGCGGATTCCTAATCGTTTAATTACAAAGCCTGACTTGAAGCACTGTATTTCGGGCTATCACGTCTTACCGTATTTACTTTTCAACTTTACCGAAGCGCGGGTCACCTCATGGATTTACTGACGTAAATTTAGATTCCAATAGTGAGGCATCGCCCATAGGCGATCAGAATCCGTTACTATATCTAATTGCAGCGCCGCAAACTACGTAATTAATTATTAGCTCAATAATTTTTATAGAGTAAAAGCTAAAACTAGCAGCGTCTTCAGCACAGTTGTCCGATTTGCGGAATCTAGATAAAACTATGTTCCACGCCGTTTAAGAAACGTTTTTTGAGAATCCATTCATATTTTCTCATCTTACCTCCCACGCCAAAATCACCGCAATCTCTTTAGAAATCAATGAAAGTCATCCAGGAAAAGCTTCCCGCTAGCCAAATCGGTTTGCAAATTGAAATCCCATCAGAAGTATCCAAGAAAGCCTACGAACGAGTAGTCAAGGAGTTTACACAGTCGGTCAATGTTCCTGGATTTCGCAAGGGTAAAGTTCCACGCCAGATATTAATTCAGCAAATTGGGTCTAGTCGGCTTAAAGCGGCGGCTGTTGAAGAATTAGTGGAAAATAGTATCAAAGAGGCAGTTAAGCAAGAAAATATTGAGGCGTTGGGCAACATTCAGTTGCGATCGTCCTTTGAAGAGTTGGTCAGCCAATTTGATCCAGCGCAACCTCTCACCTTTTCTGCATCGGTTGATGTGCAGCCAGACGTGGTTTTGAAGCAGTACTCAGGCTTGCAGATTCAGGCAGAAGAAATAAAGCCAGATCCTCAGCAGGTTGAGGTAGCGCTGCAACAATACCGTGAACAAATGGCAACATTGGTTCCTGTTGAAGGGCGGGCGGCTCAAATGACAGATGTTACCGTAGTGGATTTTAAAGGCGTGTTACGCAGCGATGATCCAGAGCAAGAACCTGAACCGATTCCCGGTGGTGAGGCTCAAGGGTTTCAGCTTGAACTTGCGGAAGGGCAATTTATCCCAGGATTTATCGACGGCATTGTTGGCATGAATTCTGGTGATACGAAGGAGGTAGAGGCAACCTTTCCTGAAACCTACCCTCAGCCGGATGTAGCTGGACGTGATGCAATCTTTACGATCACATTAAAGGAACTAAAGGAAAAAGAATTTCCTGAATTAGATGATGAATTTGCCCAAGATGCGAGTGATGGAGAGTTTCAAACTTTAGCAGAGCTACAAGCGTCTTTGGAGGCTAAGTTTAATCGAGAAGCTGAAGACAAGACAAAATCCAATAAAGAGCAAGCTGTTTTGGATGAACTGCTGAATTATGTGGAAGTCGATATTCCACAGACATTGATTGAGCGGGAAGTTACCTTCATGATCAACCAAACCGCAATGCAACTTCAAAATCAAGGAATTGATGTTCGCCGACTTTTCACCGAAAATATGGTTGACCGCCTGCGCGAACAGTCTCGACCTGACGCAATCCAGCGAATCAAAGGCACCCTAGCCATGGGCGAAGTGGCAAAACAAGAGTCTATTCAAGTTCAACCTGATGAGCTAAGTGCAAAGGTGGCTGAGCTTTTGAAAGAACTGGAAGATCAGAAATATGATCAGCCGATTGACCCAGAGCGGATGCAAGCTGTTGTTTCGGAAGATTTATTAAAAGAAAAGATTGTGGATTGGCTGATTGAGCATTCTACATTTGAGCTTGTTCCAGAAGGCACTTTGACCGAAGAGGAAGACGACTTTGAAGAATTGGCTGAAGACTTTGAAGCATTAGCTGGGGAAGAATTGGCTTCAGAAAATATTGAGGTCACCGAAATATCTCAAGAAATTTCGGCGGAGACTTCTCCTGTGAATGATCTTGTGGAAGAAGCCGAACCTACCCCCCAAGAGCAACAGTCAACCCAATCTACTGCTGATTCAAGCGTAGGCGTAGAAGCGATCGCCGATGCTGATGTCGATGAGCCAGCCGAATCTGAGGCTGCTGAAAAAGCCCATAAAACAACTAAGAAGCCCAAAGCCGCCACGGAAGACTAGCCTTTCTTAGGCTTTCCCAAGTCCTTAATTAGTTGAGGCATAATGAAGTAGGCTTATGCGATCGGCAGAAGCACTACTCTCCAATCTGAATTTGAATAATTTTAGGCAAAACGCCGATTATGCTTACATCTAACTCTGCTAACTACCTAGTAACCAGCTTTAATCTTTTGGATGTTTCCTCTCTAAGCCCCAGTAATGTTATCCCAATGGTGGTTGAACAAGCAGGGCGAGGAGAGCGCGCCTTTGATATTTATTCGCGGCTTTTGAGAGAGCGCATTATATTCTTAGGCACCCCTGTAGATGACGCAGTAGCAGATTCTATCGTGGCTCAAATGCTCTTTTTGGAGGCAGAAGATCCCGAAAAAGACATTCAGTTCTACGTCAACTCTCCGGGCGGCTCTGTCACGGCTGGCATGGCAATTTATGACACAATGCAGCAGGTTCGCTGTGATGTTGCTACAATCTGCTTTGGATTAGCGGCAAGCATGGGAGCTTTCCTGTTAACAGCAGGTGCATTTGGCAAAAGAATGTCACTTCCTAGCTCTCGGATTATGATCCACCAACCGCTTGGGGGTGCCCAAGG
>JBBSCL010000542.1:0-3167 GCA_038250345.1 Leptolyngbyales cyanobacterium | reverse complement strand
CATGGCATCCAGTTCTGCGATTAGCTGCGGCGGCGTTTTCAGGCGAGGATTGTTGCCATACAGTTCAGGAATATCGCAAAACTCGCAGTGATAGGGGCAACCGCTAGAAAACTGCACGTTGGCAATAAAATACTGGTTGAGATTGGTCAGGTGATAGGCTGGCAGCGGAAATTCATCTAGCGGCAGGCGATCGACGGTTTGAAACCGAACTTGCTCCGTGGGGCGCTCTGCAAAGGTATCGAAATATTCGATCATCTGATCCGTGGCATCGCCCAGTTCGCCCAGATGCAAAATATCAAAATCAGGGTAATACTCTGGGCAACCCGACACTGATGGACCGCCCACCGCCGTTAATTTACCGTATTGATGCGCCAGTTGATTGATCTGATTAATCTCTGGTTTTTGAATGTGCATTCCGCTAGCGATCACCACATCCGCCCACTGATAGTCTTTTTTCTTGGCAGGCTGAATGTTTTCATCCACAAAGCGAACTTCCCAGGTTTCCGGCAGATAGGCACAGACCAGCAGCAACCCCTGGGGTGGCATAAATGCCTTTACGCCTTGCATTAGCGGGTAGGCATGGTGAAAGGTGCCAAACGATCGCGCGTATTTTGGGAAAACGCAGAGAATTCGCCGCTTGTTTTTAGGGATGTAGGGAGTTCTGTGGCAGCGCAAACCGGGCGCGATTACCGAATCTGGGGACGACTGGTCAACAGGCAATAAAGTCGCTGTCATAGAAAATCCTTCTTACACTCACAACATTAGGCAGTGAATTAAGCGAGCCATCAGCCGGATGTTTAGTCACCCAGGCATCAACAGGTTAGCTTACTGTTTCAATTTAAAGGCATTACCCCCTTCTTGTCTGCCTAAAGTTTGTTTGGTGAGCGATCGCGGTAGAGGCGTTTAATCCATTACATCCCGATTTTTAGTTTTCACCCGCTCATAGAGTTCTTCTATGGTGGCGATGAAGGATGAGTCTTTATGCCAGAAGGCGGGGGCATCGCCTTGCTTTTTAATCAAAATGGCTGGCACTGCAACTTGAGTGGATGGTTCCGGCAAGGTGGAAAACCGCTTAGGACTTTGCCAAAAGTCCTTCAGGCTGAGTTGAGATGGCAGGGCGATCGCTTGAGGTTGAGTGTAGTAAGACTCTACAGGCGCGGGACTGGTAGCCTGGGTGGAGAGTTCAGCCGATAGCGCGATGCCGAGGGGAGATTTAGCGAGTTCTGCTTGCAGCGCTGTTTTAGAAAGTCCGCGCAGTTCAAACACCAGAAAGGGGTCCCGATCAAATTCGGCGGCAAGCAGATAACAAACGCCTGCCACATGTTTACAAGGGTCTCCATAATCTGGGCAGGAGCAACTTGTTTTGAACTCCGATCGCTTACGCGGCAGTAAATTCAGCCCTAGGGTGTGAAAAGCACCCTCAATAGTATCGGGCATTTCGTTGAGCAGCAGTTTGGAGATGTAGCTGGCTTTGGAGGCAATCAGGGCGATCGCGGCTGCCCACTTGGCGGCACTAATCGGCTGAATCTCCACCACCGTTTTGTACAGCGGTTCCTTGTAAACTCCGTAGTAAGGATTGACTGTGCCCCGCACTTCAGCTTTGACAATGCCATCCTTAATCTCAAAGCTTTTTACCTTGTTGCCACGAGCATAGGAGCGCCCTCGACTGAGGCGACCCGAATCGGTAAATGATTCCAGAGCGTCGATAAATTTTTGTCCCCACCAGGTACGGCTAAAAGTTGGCATCGGGGTTTACTCCATTACGGCTTTTTTATTAAGTGCAATCAGTTGCTTAAACGATTCATTGTCGAGTTCCGTTAGCCAAGATTCATCAGACCCGACGATCGCGCCAGCCAGTTTTTTCTTGTCTTCAATCATTTGATCAATTCGTTCTTCTAGGGTGCCAATGGCGACAAATTTATGGACAAACACGTTTTTCTTTTGTCCAATCCGAAAAGCGCGATCGGTTGCCTGATTTTCCACCGCAGGATTCCACCAGCGATCGAAATGAAACACATGATTTGCTTTGGTCAGCGTAATGCCAACGCCACCTGCTTTTAAGGACAGGATGAAGACTGAGGGTTCTGTTTCAGGATCTTGAAAGTCGGCAATCATTTGCTCTCGTTTAACCCGATTAGTGCCGCCGTGCAGGTAGTAGGTTTTGTAGTGAAGATGGCGCAAATATTTTTCCAGCGCTTCCCCAATGTCAGTGAATTGGGTGAATACCAACATACTTTCGCCTGCTTCCATTGCCTCTGTAACCATCTCAGTCAGACGTTCTAGCTTGTGCGATCGCTCTGGTGTAAATTCGCTGTTATCTTGCAAAAATTGCCGTGGGTGATTGCAAATTTGTTTTAGCTTCAGCAGTGTCGCTAGAATTAATCCTTTTCGTTGAATTCCCTCTGCTTCATTCAGTTTTTTCTCAACATCTTTAACGGTTGCTTCATAAAGCGATGCTTGCTCTTTTGTCAGGTTACAGAATAGCTTTTGTTCTACCTTGTCGGGCAAGTCTTGAATGATCGTTGGATCGGTTTTTACTCGTCGCAAAATGAATGGCTCAACCAATTTTTTCAAGACTGCGGAACGAGTCACTTGATTATTTTTTTGAATAGGAATTTCAAATGACTTACGAAAATAAGCTTCCTTGCCTAAGTAGCCTGGATTGAGAAAATTAAAGATTGACCAGAGGTCGAGCAAGCGATTTTCAACGGGAGTTCCAGTTAGGGCGAGTCGATGAGCGGCTGAGAGTTTCAAAATTGCTTTTGTTTGAGCCGCTTTCGGATTTTTAATATTCTGTGCTTCATCGATCACAATCCGGTGCCAATGCATATCTCCAAGCAGTTTTTCATCTCTCCGCACCAAGCTAAATGAGGTGATTAACACATCGCAATTCTGGACGATCGCGCTGAATGCTGCCCCATCTTGAACGCGATCGCTGCCGTGGTGAATGTGCGATCGCAACTGCGGTGCAAACTTCTCAATTTCCTTTTGCCAATTGCCGACCACAGAAGTAGGCGCAATCAGCAACGTTGGCAGAGTCTCACCGGCTTGGCGCTCCTGCACCAACCGCGCAATCACCTGCGCCGATTTACCCATGCCCATGTCGTCCGCCAAACAGCCATTTAGCCCCAAACTTTCGAGATAGTGCAGCCAGGAAACGCCCCGTT
>JBBSCL010000541.1:0-3174 GCA_038250345.1 Leptolyngbyales cyanobacterium | reverse complement strand
CGAGATGTGAATGCTGCGATAAACCATAAAGCCGCTGGGCAGGCGGTATTAGTCTGTGGAGCGACCGTAAGACCTGAAGAGAGTAAATCTCGGAAGGCAGGTGCTAGGAAGCAGAAACCTAAGTCGTGAGTCTTAGGAATCCCCGATCCTTTAGGTCGGTGAGGATGTCAAACTGACGAATTATCCTGTCGCGGCGTTAGATAAACAAGGTTGGGGCTTAAAGCCTAGAATGAGCAGTGACTAAGAAGCAATCCCAAGGGTCTAAAAGCTCAATCTAATACTCAGCATAGGCGAAATGCTGGAATAGCGACTGTCACGTTATTATGAATAAACAGTGCCGTTCTCCTAGGCAAAACATTTCAGGCGATACGCTGCTATGACATCATCCATTCAAGCTGCTCAGTCTCCCTACGGTGGTGGAGATTCTTACATGCGGACTCCGCCGCCGGATATGCCGTCTCTCCTATTGAAGGAGCGCATTATTTACCTGGGATTGCCCCTTTTCTCATCCGATGATATAAAGCGGCAAATCGGGATTGATGTGACCGAATTAATCATTGCTCAACTCCTTTATCTTCAGTTTGAAGATCCAGAAAAGCCGATTCGGTTTTATATCAATTCCACAGGAACCTCCTGGTACGATGGCGACGCGATCGGCTACGAAACTGAAGCCTTCGCCATTTGCGACACCCTAAGCTATATCAAACCACCCGTACACACGATTTGTATTGGTCAAGCCTTAGGCACCGCAGCCATCATCCTGTCTTCTGGTGCCAAGGGGTTCCGCGCTAGCCTCCCCCACGCCTCCATTGTCTTGAACCAACCCCGCACGGGCACTCAAGGACAGGCAACCGATATCCAAATTCGGGCGAAGGAAGTGCTGGCAAACAAGCAATCCATGCTGGATATCTTGGCTAAAACCACTGGGCAATCGCCTGAAAAGCTGGCAAAAGATACGGATCGGATGCTTTATATGACTCCACACCAAGCCGTGGAGTATGGGCTGATTGATCGAGTGTTAGAAAGCACCAAAGAAGCCCCCAAAGAAGTCCTTGCCGCTGCCAGTTAGCATTACCCGACCAAGCAATTTTTCTTATTCAAAGGAGTATCTCTTATGCCTATCGGCATCCCTAGTGTTCCCTATCGGCTTCCTGGAAGCACTTACGAGCGCTGGATTGATATTTACACCCGGCTGAACCAAGAACGGATTATCTTTTTAGGACAAGAAGTCACTGATTCGCTGGCAAATTCCACCATTGCAGCGATGCTGTACTTGGATTCGGACGATCAAAACAAGCCTATTTACCTTTACATCAACTCTCCAGGGGGTTCTGTGACCGCTGGCATGGCAATTTATGACACCATGCAGCACATCAAATCTGAAGTGGTGACGATTTGTGTGGGCTTAGCCGCATCTATGGGAGCCTTTTTGTTGACCGCAGGCAGTAAAGGCAAACGGTTGGCATTGCCTCACGCACGGATCATGATTCACCAACCGCTAGGTGGCACAGGACGGCGACAAGCGACGGATATTGAGATTGAAGCAAAGGAAATTTTGCGGATTCGTCACGAGCTTAACGGTTTGATGGCGGAGCGGACGGGGCAATCGATCGAAAAAATCCAAAAGGATACCGATCGCGATTATTTCATGTCTGCTCAGGAAGCAAAAGAATATGGCTTGATCGATAGCGTGATTGAAACAGTTAATTAAGAACTATCTTTAGGTTCTTGTCACTAAACTGCCTCAGCAATGGCAGAATGCTTATTATTTTGCTGTTGCTGAGCTTAATGAATTCCGCAGAATGCTATCGACTGCTTGGGCTTTCCGGTAAGGCTTCCTTTGAGGAGGTCAAATTTGCCTATAGAGGTTTAGCACGAAAATATCATCCCGATGTTAGCTCAGGCGATCAACGAGCAAAAGATAAGTTCATTGAAGTGACCATTGCCTACAAATGGTTGCTCAATACAGTGCCTCGTGAAATGAACCAGCGGCAGACTGTATCGACCCACCAAGCTGGGTATCGGAACTCGGCAGCGAATGTCAGTGGCAAGCAGGCTAAACAAGCGGTGCAGGTTCAAGTGAACCCATCGCTTTCGCCTTTGGAGCAGCAGTTAAAAGCGAGTTCTTATCAACAGTTGCAGCAGTTTCTGAAAACCCAAAAATTTCCCAGGGCGATCGCGTTAGTCGAAAGCTTGGCTCAACGAATGTCCCGCGATCCAGAAGTGATTCAGTGGCAAGCGATCGTCTACCAGCAGTGGGGGCGTTTTCTGATTCGAGACCATCAGATTGACAAAGCCCGAATTTATTTGAGAAAGGCTCTACAGACTGACCCACACAACCGTTCTCTCTGGGCGGAAGTTGAGAAAGACTTTCACTGTATTGAGAAAATAACCTAAGAAAAAATACAGAGTTCTGATCACAGTGTTTCTACAAACACCCGGAAATAGCGAAACTTTCTTCTATCAGGTGCATTTTTAAGGGGACTTTGATATAGTTTAAGTGAAGGGATTCTATTTAGAACTTTGATTCTACACTTTGAGATGGGCTTCTCACACAATCTCTCTAATATTTTTTTAGACCCCGCTCATAAAATTAAATTAGCCAAGAGCTTTAGTAGATCTTGTTGAGAGTTTATAAATTCGATATTTTGTTTGAGTTTATTGCTAATACGGCGCTTCAGTTTTGAGTTGTCGTCTGACCTGTTGAATATTGCAGGGTTTTTTGAGTGGTAGCTATTTCTTCTCATTCAGTGAAGCGGACTTGGAACACGATTAGCTTTGCTTCGACGCTTTATCTAGTCCCTATTTTGGAGTTGCTGCTAGCAGAAATTCCATCTCAATGGCGACCAGAAGTCAAGCTTGGGTTGCAAGAGGCTTTAGTCAATGCAGCGAAGCATGGAAACAACCTAGACCCAGGAAAAACAATCTTGGTTCGTTTTTCAATTATCACCGATCAATATTGGTGGATAATTTCAGACGAGGGGACTGGATTTAGACCACCCCAAGCTTGGGAGATTGGGTTAGATAAAAGCTCAGCTTGCCAAGAGCGGGAATGCGGTCGTGGACTGTATATTCTTCACCAAGTTTTTGATAGGGTGCAGTGGAATCGCCAAGGAACAGAACTTCGCTTATGTAAGCAAGTGAAGAATTTATCTAAGATGCCAATGGTTCCTT
>JBBSCL010000540.1:0-3175 GCA_038250345.1 Leptolyngbyales cyanobacterium | reverse complement strand
GGTTCCAGCTTCTACCAGCACCACGAGTCGAGCTTTGGGAAAAGATGCTTCTGTTCCGGCTCTTGTGCCGCGATAGCCAAACACCCGGGCATTCGCATTCGTATCAGGGAGGTCAAAGACGGTTCCATCCACCGCCATCAGCCGCAGACCATTGAGAAATACTCCAGGGGTCTGCTCGGTTCCTAAAGGACTCGCAACAAATTGAACTAGACGAATCATCACCTGAGGTCCAACATGTTGTCGGGCTTCACTGATTGATGATTTACTCGGCTTCTTCCAGCGTTGATTCAAACGAATCCACTGTGCACTCAGTCCCTGTACCAAATTCTGAAGGACATCTTCTATCGAGTCCCTTGACCACAGGCTCATTGCAATGAGCAGGGCTACCAGTAAATGGGTCGGTAGCTTTCGATTCCGTTGACGTTCGCTTTGGGTGATCTCAATCGCACTTTCAATGCTCTCAATGGGTATCGCTAGCGCAATCGCTTGAAGGATCTTTTCAGGACTGATCTTTGGGCAAGTCAAGCTCAATTCTTTAAGTTGCACGGGCACCTGGTGTTTATCTGATAACTGCTAATCTACTCTGATATGGGCTTAACCGAACAGTATTGGGTGTTGAGGTACAAAACCCAATATCCACGAGTTTTGATAGGGCGATCGTCGATCTTGTAGTGCGATCGCACTTGTCGGATGGGCATTATTAGGGTTTCTTAATGGCAAAGATAGGGTGTTGGCAATGCCCACTGACTCTCCCATCAACTCAGCCATCTGCGCGGAATCTGCGACCACAGGCTATTTTCCCGCCCGTCTGCCTCGTCACGCTCGCGCTATGACTGCTGAAGGCGATCGCTCTACAGTTGTTGAATGCGATCGCCGCTCTTGTGAGTGCGATTTCTACCAACCCATTACTTTTAAAGAGGTTATCTTGGCAAACTCTTGATCCGCAGTGACTAAGCTTGCTAAATTTTGAATTGCCATTGCTGCGATCACTGCATCAGGTAACTTCAACCGATATTGCTGGCGAATACCAATAATGTTCTCAATTAAAGCTGTGTCACTAGCAATCAAACCAACCACCTCCACTCGTTGAACAAATTGTTGAAAAAGCTGGCGATCGCTTTGACTCAATCCCGAAAATGCTAGAAATTCAATTTGGCTAATAACAGAAATTCCTACCCAATTAGCATTTTGAAGCAATTGGATGAGTTGTGGGGTTTCCTGCAACAATGCCACAATTGCATTTGTGTCTAACAGATAGCGATTACCACTCATCCCTTAGCACTCGTTGAGTCGTTACTGCATCCCCCCGCCAAGTTAACCGTCCTGCCAAGTCAGAAAAATCATAGTTTGGTTTCTGAGCCTGGGGGGTAACTACGGGATTGAGGACTAGTACAATATTCACCTGTCCTGGCGCAAGTTGCGTAGAAATATCAAGGCACAGATGGCCTGACTCATTAATTGTTGTTGTTAGCTGAAGAACTTCCATTAAAGTTTTCATACCTGATCAACGCTGACTTTATTCTATGCGATCGCTGACTAACCTTGCGATTGCCCTCCTTAGTGCTTCTAGTGCGATCGCTGAATGGTAGAGTTGCGAAGGCGATCGCTCTACAGTTGTTGAATGCGATCGCCCCGATACCCCTTGCAAAACCCTATTTTGCTACACTTTGAGCAATATCGATCTTTGAGGATACTGGAATCATAACGGATGAAACAACTCAGCCAATGATTCTGGAAAAGTTCTTAAACATCTACAGGGATGTATAAGCCATGAATCCTAAAATAGAAGAATATCCTCTCAAGCATGAACTAACCCTGTGGGATCAACCCCAGTCTTTTCTCACTTTCCCAGTCGCGTTGCTGTGCCTTACCTGGCAAGATAACCAACCGATCGCCTGCTATCTCACCTTCCGGGTCAATCTCCGACTCTACCAACACATTGAAACCAAAGCTCTTTTCAACCTCAACCCAGAAATCCGCGCCTCTTTGCCTGTAGGTGAATTTCTTGCCGAACCCGATATTGCGATCGAAGCCGCCCTCAAACCCGATTTACTCCCCCTCCTGGCAGAACAGGGTGCTGCAATCGATCAGATAACTGCTTACCTGCTGACCCTTAACCAATCACAACCTGATAACCCTCTCTTCTCCACCAAAAACTGGTTAGCCTGCTCCGTCAAACAACAGCAGCCTATTGGCGAAATTGGCTACCGCACTCTCTGGTCTTACATCAGTCCTGCTAACCTCACTCAAGCTGCCACTGGTTCCAGTAGTGAATTTTCCGAAGGCATCGTCAACTTCTTTAAAGACTGGGCAGAAACCAATCTGACCACCACGACTGAAACTGCTGCCAATCAAGCGCTAAAAAGCATCACTGGCTTCCTGGAACAATTCACCAACCTCAGTTTTGATGAACTGCTCGATCGCCTCCCCGCTGGCTTTTCAGAGCCAACAAATGTAAGCAATATCCTCCTAGAAACCGTCATCCACTTCTTCACCACAGATGATTGGACGTTTACCAAACTTCAGGGAAAACCCGTTCTGCAACTGACCTGCCAAGGTGAAAACGGCAAATGGATCTGCTACGCCCATGCTAGAGAAGCCCAACAGCAATTTCTCTTCTACTCCCTCTGCCCGATCGCCACACCCGAAGAAAAGCGCAGCGAGATCGCCGAATTCCTCACTCGCACCAACTACGGCATGACGAGCGGCAACTTTGAACTCGACTTCAATGACGGCGAAATCCGCTACAAAACCAGTATTGATGTGGAAGGCGATCGGCTATCCTCTGCACTGATCAAACGCCTCATTTACATCAACGTTGCCATGATGGATGAATACCTGCCAGGGATCAAAGCGGTAATTGAGCAGGGAGTTTCACCCGAAGCGGCAATTTGGGCGATCGAGCAGCCAGACGCTGCCATCCCCACAGAAGAGAATGTGTAAAGCTGCAATAGAGTTTTATTAGAAGCAGATCAGGTGTGACTGTTGAGACTAAAGCTTGCTCAATCCGGGCGAGGGGGTAACTCAAGGGGCATCCTGTCTCCGTTGATGGGTGGTGGCGGTGGGGGCGGAAGGATACCAGAATTTGATTCACTCGATGGGGCTTGCGATTGAGGCGGTAGAGCAAACTCAATGACTTCAATCAGAACCGTTCGGCTATCTTGCTGTCCGGCCG
>JBBSCL010000539.1:0-3199 GCA_038250345.1 Leptolyngbyales cyanobacterium | reverse complement strand
CGTATTGCCGTTGCAACATGAATCGCCTCAGTCATTTGCTCTAGATCTGCCCCTTGCTGCAAGCAATCTTTGCTGTAGGCATCAATGCAATAGGGGCACTGTATGGTGTGGGAAACAGCCAGCGCAATTAAAGCTTTTTCACGAGTCGATAAAGCGCCTTCGGCAAAAACGGCTCCATAGTAGGCAAAAAATTTCTCTGCAAGTTCGGGGTTCCCTTCAGCAATGTTGCCAAAGTTGGGGAGATGTTCGGGTTTGTAATAGGACGACATAGGGAATAGGAGGGAAAGGATAGGAGTTGATTCGTGCTTTTCTCGTAGACTGAAATGGTCTTGAATGTTGTTTAGTTTGCTACAGGTTATGTCGCCATCGATCGCTTCTTCTCAATCTACAGGGTCTACTGCACTGATTGAACTAGCCCAAAAAACTCGTGCCAGCGCGTTGCAGTTGGGAATCCTTCCCGCAGAGGTGCGAAATCAAGCGCTGGAGGCGATCGCGCAGTCTCTTGAAGCGGCGGCACCTGAAATTTTAGCGGCAAATGCGATGGATTGCGAAGTGGCGACTGCTGAGGGAATTTCTTCGGCGCTATATGCACGGCTGAAATTGAATGACAACAAGCTGAAGGAAGCGATCGCGGGAGTGCGCGATCTGGCAAAACTGCCTGACCCGCTGGGTGAAGTGCAACTTAATCGTGAACTAGATACGGGGCTGACTTTAAAGCGAATTACCTGCCCTTTGGGTGTACTAGGCATAATTTTTGAAGCGCGCCCTGATGCGGTCGTGCAAATTTCTAGTTTGGCGATCAAGTCGGGGAATGGCGTGATTTTGAAAGGCGGCAAGGAAGCAATTCGTTCCTGCGAGGCGTTGGTCAAAGCCATTCGGCAAGGATTGCAGCAGGTCGGAATTGAGCCTGCTGCCGTTCAGCTTTTGACCACGCGGGAAGAAACATTGCAGTTATTAAAGCTGGATCAATTTGTAGATCTAATTATTCCAAGAGGCTCTAATGCTTTTGTGCAATTTGTGCAGGACAACACGCGCATTCCGGTGCTAGGTCATGCCGATGGAATTTGTCATTTGTATGTGGATAAAGCGGCGGATATGCAAAAAGCAATTGCGATCGCGATCGACTCCAAAACTCAATATCCGGCTGCCTGTAACGCGATCGAAACGATTTTAGTGCATCAGGCGATCGCTTCCAGTTTCCTACTAGAAGCCGTGGCATCGTTTCAAAGTAAACAGGTAGAACTGCGGGGCGATCAGCGCACACTGGAAATTTTGAATATCAAGCCTGCCACGGAAGCCGATTGGTCAACGGAATACAGTGATTTGGTTGTGGCAATCAAAATTGTGGACTCTTTGGAAGCTGCGATCGCCCACATCACCGCTTATGGGTCGCGGCATACCGAAGCGATCGTCACAGAAGATGCCCAAACTGCGGCAATATTCATGGCTCAAGTGGATGCGGCAGGCGTGTATCACAATTGCTCAACTCGCTTTGCCGATGGCTTCCGCTATGGCTTTGGGGCAGAAGTAGGTATCAGTACCCAAAAAATGCCGCCTCGTGGTCCCGTTGGGCTAGAAGGGTTAGTCACTTACAAATATCAACTCGTCGGTAATGGTCACATTGTTGGTACTTACACGGGCGATCGCGCCAAGCCCTTTACACACAGAGAGTTGTTCTAAACTCCATACAATAAGCTGCAACGTAAGTTCAGCAACGCTTGTGCAGACTGTGCGGAGACAGACTCTCTAGCCTAACTTTGTGTAACCCTCACAATTCTTCAGGACTTACGCAGATGAATTGGAATTCGCCCCCCAACCCCCAATTCTGGGGGAGCAAGAAAATCAAAGTCCCCCAGAATTGGGGGATTTAGGGGGCAAGTGCGTAAGTCCTATTCTTCAAATCTCCTGAATTGCATAGAACTACGATGGCATAAAGGTTTCATTTTATTTGCGTAAGAAATGATACAGCAAAAATACTGCGTCACCGTAAATTTTCTATGAATGCGGTGGTGGTTTCAGGATTGAGCGGGTAGGGTTGAAAGTGAAGATTTTTTGAAGCAGTGCATCTGAAAAATCTGACTAAAAAGATGAGTAGCGCTAAGTGGCTTTTGCATTCAGCCCTCTATCCTCAGCATTTGCCAAAGTGATGGACAACTCAAAAACTGGCAGTCTTTCACCTGAACTCTCGAAAGACAAAGTTAATCTTTTCGTATACATGGTTCAGTGCGTTCGGATGTCTACCAAAGATCAAGTGTCTACCCTAGTTCCCTGTCAATCATGCATCTTCGAGTGGCGTACTTTCTATACCGCATATGTTAGACCGGGCGATCGCTGAACCACGTTGAGCCTACTCACAGTGTTTTGGGAACACTCCTAAAAAATCAATACTGCCATTCCCACAGCGCTATCTCAGCATCCGCAAAAAAATTCCTGAAAATCTACCGTCACTTGATGAATTGATCTGTCACTAATCTGTTGACGCAAACGCCGGTATCTAAGTTATGTTTTCCAGCGGTAACCGTTAATCGGCTTGAATATTGTGCACTTTCGTTCCAGTGCCCCTCGCTGGAACTTCTAAATACCAGCAACAGCAGGCAATCTGATTGCCAAAATCACCGCCTGCCGTTGATTTAGTGTGCAGCCAAGTTCACATTGGGTGTAAGTGCGATCGCGCACCCAATCGCTATGCCTTCATCAAAGACTATAAATCTCACAGGGATGCCATCTACCGAATGCAAACTCTCACCAGCATTTGGAGAATAACTGATGCCTAGCAATACCAACGTCCTTGATCCAGGTGCAAGTCTTTCGCTTGTCACCCCAACACCATCTAACACCAGTGGTAGTCTAACTACTGACACTACTCCACAATTTCTGAGTGGCAGCAGTTCTATTTCATCTATACCCACAAACGATCCCGTCAAGGTCACGTTTGAGTCAGCGGTTGGCAACGGTCAGTCTAGCTATAGCGATTCCAGTGGCTACACTTTTGCCGATGCGGCAGGTTCAAGCAGCTTGCAAATCTATGGAACAGGCAATGGTTTCCAAAGCAAAGTGCTGCAAAGTAGCGACTGGGGACGCACGATTCAAGTCACTAAAACGGGCGGTGGCAATTTTGACCTCTCCTCTTTTGACTACGCAGCCAGCAACTTTGACGACCAAGCAGATGCTACGGTTACCGGGTATTTAACCAATGGCT
>JBBSCL010000538.1:0-3206 GCA_038250345.1 Leptolyngbyales cyanobacterium | reverse complement strand
CGTTGACATTGGTGCTACCTGCTAGCGATCGCGTACCCGCTATCATGAGGTCTCAGAACCGTTCAACCATTGGCATTCGTGTCCCTAATCATGCGATCGCCCAGGCAATTCTGGCTCAAACCGGTGCCCTCGCAACTACTAGCGCAAATCTTTCTGGGCAGCCACCGCTGCAAGCAATGACCGACATCGAAGCCCAATTTCCGACGGTGCTAACCCTGTCACCCGATGCGATTCAGCAGATTGCAGGAATGCAGCCGCCTATTGTTTCAGGCAGTCCATCTTCAAGCAGTCCATCTTCAAGCAGTCCATCTTCAAACATTCCATCTTCGGGTATTCCATCTTCAAGCATTCCATCTTCAAGCATTCCATCTTCAAACATTCCATCTTCGGGGATTCCATCTACCGTTATTCGCTGGCATGGCACTGGCTGGGAGATTTTGCGACAGGGAGCTGTTGACTTGCACAGCAGTAACTACAAAGATTAGGACATGGGCGTGGACGCTGTAAGCTCTTTCATACCTGTCCCCTATTCCCTGTTCCCTGTCCCCTATTCCCTGTCCCCTATTCCCTATTCCCTGTTCCCTATCACCTGCCACATCAGGTCATAACGAGAGAAAATTTGATGAATTTAGGATGGCTAATGATTGGGATTTTGGGTGGTTTGGTGGTGGGCTGGCAAATCCGCCGTCCGTCCCCGCCTAAATCAGAAACGACCGCATCAACTGACCTGAGTAATCAAAACGTATCCTTTATTCAAGAAGATACTTATCAAGAAGACACTCAGTCGCTGCAATCGCTCCAACTGGCATATCATATGGCGGCAGAGATGAGCCGCTTAAAGGGAGGTTTTTTGGCGCGAACTTCGCATGAACTGCGATCGCCCATGAGCGGGTTGATTGGTATGCAGCAGTTGATTTTGGCAGACTTGTGCGATAGCCCAGCAGAGGAACGAGACTTTCTTACTCAGGCAAATGCAGCGGCATTACGCATGGTAAAGGTGCTGGATGATGTGATTGATATTGCCAAAGTGGAACATGGCACCAGCGAACTCGCTATTCAACCGATACAACTCAATATGCTGCTGCTCAATCTATATACTGCGACCCATTTACAAGCGCAAAATCGCAACTTGCAGTTATATATTCCGGCGGTGAATGAAGCGATTTATGTGATGGCTGATCCTCGTCGGTTGCAGCAGGCATTGATTCACTTGGTGGATGGCGCGATCGCAAATTCAGAGGATGGCAGCATCACAGTGTTTCTGGGTGCAGTGGATTCAGCCTCGATCCAGCTTTGGATTGACCAGCCGCTACCAGCCAATGTGTGGAATCAACCGCTAGAATTTCTTCCGCCTGCGATCGCACCACTGGAGTTAGGGTTGAAGAATGCCTTAAAGAAAGGTGCGATCGTGCAGCAGGCGACTACGCCGTTTCCGTCGCTTAGCTTTATCCGATTGTTAACTCAAAAACTATTGGTTTCCATGGGTGGAAGCTTGGAGATTTTTTCTTGGCAAGAATCAGTGTCGCTGAATCAAACCCGAATTCAATGTACGATTCCTTTGGTAATTGCATAGACAAATATACATAGACAAATAAAAACGGGAATGATACCCATCATCCCCGTTTGTCTACTTACTGAGAGTTTCGAGATTACATCACTGGAATGTACTGCTCTTTCTCAGGTATATCTGTATACTCAGCCACGATTTGCCGGAACTCGTCGCCATCAATGGTTTCTTTTTCGATTAATAAATCCACTAGGCGATCGACGACCACGCGATTTTCTCGCACAATTCGACGAGCATCGTTGTAGCAATGCTCCACAATGGAACGCACTTGAGCGTCAATCCGAGACGAAATTTCTTCGGAATATTCCGATCGCGTCATCAAATCTCGACCCAAAAACACCTCGCCAGACTGGCTTTCCAGGGAAAGAGGACCCAAATCAGACATGCCATAACGGGTAACCATTTGGCGCGCCATGGAACTAACCTGCTGCAAATCGTTGCCTGCGCCTGTGGTCACTTCGGCATCGCCAAACACCACTTCCTCAGCCGCACGACCGCCCAAGGCTCCAGTGATTCGCGCCAAAATTTGCGATCTCGAAATCAAGCTTTGTTCATCACTGGGCGAGAACCAGGTCAACCCACGCGCCTGACCACGGGGAACTAGAGTGACTTTCTGTACTGGGTCATGACCTTTCACCAGAGTGCCAATGATCGCATGACCAATTTCGTGGTAACCAATCAGTCGTTTGCTCTTGCCATCGGTTAGTGGAGTGCCTTCCATGCCTGCAATTACGCGATCGATCGCAGCATCAATCTCCGACATAGTGACGGCATCTTTACGGCGACGAGCGGTGAGGATAGCGGCTTCATTCAACAGGTTTGCCAAGTCAGCCCCAGAGAAACCCGGAGTGCGACGGGCGATCACATCCAAAGAAACATCATCTGCTATTTTCTTGTCACGAGCGTGAACCTGTAGTACCTCTAACCGTCCCTTGATATCCGGCACATCGACTTCAATTTGGCGGTCAAATCGCCCTGGGCGGAGCAATGCGGAATCTAGTACATCGGGGCGGTTAGTTGCCGCGATGATGATCACCCCGGTGTTGCCCTCAAACCCATCCATTTCGGTGAGCAACTGGTTTAAGGTTTGCTCCCGTTCGTCATTGCCACCACCAATGCCTGCACCCCGCTGCCGACCAACTGCGTCAATTTCATCAATGAATACGATGCAGGGGGCATTTTCTTTCGCTTTCTTAAACAAATCGCGGACACGAGAGGCACCCACGCCCACAAACATTTCTACAAACTCCGAGCCAGAGATGCTGAAGAACGGAACCCCTGCTTCACCCGCGATCGCTTTTGCAAGTAACGTTTTACCCGTGCCAGGAGGACCGACTAGCAGCACACCCTTAGGGATCTTCGCGCCTACTGCGGTGAAACGCTCTGGCTTTTTGAGGAATGTAACAACCTCTTGCAGTTCTTCTTTCGCTTCTTCAATCCCAGCCACATCATCAAACATGACTCCAGTTTTAGCATCCATTTGAAAACGAGCCTTCGACTTACCAAAGCTCATTGCCTGTCCAGGACCACCGGGCACATTGCCTGAGCGGCGAAATAAGAAAAACAAGCCCCCAATCAGCAGCACTGGGAAAATTAAATTGCCCAACAAGCTCCAAACGGCACTGCCATCGTTGCGAGT
>JBBSCL010000537.1:0-3211 GCA_038250345.1 Leptolyngbyales cyanobacterium | reverse complement strand
GAAAACGTTGATCAATTCAGCGATTAAAGCTCTCATCTTATCAATCTTTGACAGGTGAAGAGTAAGAGGTTGTGGGTATTGGATTTTGGGAGACTTCTAGGAAAAAACTGCAAAATGTGCCTGTAGTGCCGTAGGGTCTGGATGTTGTTTGTTAAAAATTCTTAGTTGTCTTATTTGTCTCAACGGTTAGTTTTTGCCTGACTTCCGACTCCTGGAACCTGAAACCTGGTTAAAAATGCCTTGCTGTCGCCAAAAAGATTGCCCTAAGTTGATCAGTGACACAAACTTTTGGATTTTCTGAAGTTTTTGTTCCAAACCTTGATAGCCCGATCGGGCTTTGTTAACGCTTAATGTTGCTTTATCAAGTTTGGTAGGAGCGTTGTAGAGCAGTCGATAAAAGTATTGTTCAACCCCTAAAATGCTGCCAGCTATTTTAGTGAACTTCAGCTTTAGCTTCCATAGCGTTTGGGCAAGGCGCAGGCAAATCAACCCCAGTACAACATTAGTAATAACAACAAAGGAGACCATCGCAAAATGGGTAAATTGGGCAAAGGATATTGGGTGGAGGGCGATCGCGTTTTCTGCTGCTAGTTTCTTACTTTTGAAACTGCAAAACACCTTTCGACTCTTTCGACTCTTTCGACTATTGTAGTGATGACCATCGAGGACGGATACCCCTCATCCCAGATTGGGGCTAAGCGTAGAACATTACCATCAGCGAGTGAGAGAAGATTATGGTTCAAGCTGCACCTGCTGCCACTTTATATATCGATTCAGTCAACGGCAATGACGCTGCGGGGGGAACTCAGGCGGCTCCCTTCAAAACCATTAGTCGGGCGCTGAAACTAGCAAAACTGGGCGATCGCATTCAGCTTGCTCCCGGCACCTACAGCGCGACTAGCGGCGAAGTTTTTCCGTTAGCGATTCCCGCTGGGGTAACGGTAATTGGCAATGAAGCCACCAAAGGCGGTGGCATTTTGATCAATGGCAGCGGCAGTTTTGCCAGTAAAACCTTCGCCGGACAAAACATTACCCTGCGGATGGAAACGAACGCCCAACTGCGGGGCGTGACCGTCACCAATCCGGCGACACGAGGAACGGGGGTTTGGATTGAATCGACCAATCCAGTCATCATCAACTGCACCTTGACCAACTGCAAGCGGGAAGGCATTTTTGCGACCGGAAACGCTAGCCCTGCCGTGTATGACAATGTGGCAGTCCGCAATGATGCCAACGGCTTTAGCATTGTGCGAAACGCCAAGGGTGAATGGCGGCGCAATGTTTGCCAAAATACGGGCTTTGGCTTTTCCATTGGCGATCAGGCGGCTCCGCTGCTAGCCGAAAACCGAGTGTTTGAAAATCGCTCTGGAATACTGTTAGGTCAGGAATGTCGCCCAGTGCTGCGATCGAATGTGGTAGAACGCAACACCAGTGAGGGCTTGACGATTATCGATCGCGCTTTTCCCGACCTGGGCAAAGGGCAAGATCCGGGCGGCAACATTTTTCGAGGCAACACTGAGTTTGATATTAACAATGCCACGGCAACCCGACTGCTCTGTGTGGGCAACCAGATCAATCCCGCCAAGGTCAAAGGCTTGCTGGAGCTACTAGCCAATGAAATTCCCAATCCTGCGCCGCTGCCGAATCCTACGCCCGTGCCGCCGCCGAACCCTGGGGAACTCACCGATATTCAAGGGCATTGGGCTGCTGGATTCATTCGCGGATTGGTTGCCAAGGGCTATATTAGCGGCTTCCCCGATGGCACCTTCAAGCCCCAAGCGCCCATCACCCGCGCTCAATATGCCGCCATTATTGCTAAAGCCTTTAGCCTCCCTGCTAAGCAACCAGCCACGCCGTTTGTCGATGTAGCGCAAAGCTTTTGGGCGTTTCCCTTTATTCAAAAAGCCAACCAAATGGGCTTTATTTCGGGCTTTCCCGATGGCTCCTTTCGCCCTGATCAAAACTTGACGCGGGTGCAGGCGATCGTCTCGCTAATGGGCGGCTTGGGTTTAACGGGCGGTGGGTTAGATGTATTGGGCTTTTACGTCGATCGCGTCCAAATTCCTAGCTATGCCGCCGAAAAAGTGGCAACCGCAACCCAACAACGAATCGTGGTCAACCATCCCGCAGTGCGCCAATTGGAACCGATGCGCGATGTAACGCGAGGCGAAATTGCGGCACTGGTCTATCAAGCGCTGGTGGCACTGAACCAGGCACCCGCGATCGCCTCACCTTACATCGTCAATCCTGATGTGACAACCGCCGCTTTCACAGACATCACTGGACATTGGGCAACAGACTTTATCTCGTCTCTGGCAAAGCAAAATCTGATTGGCGGGTTCGCCGATGGCAGTTTCAAGCCGGATATTGCGATCAACCGGGCGCAATATGCCGCGCTGCTGGTCAAAGCGTTCAACCCTTCGCCCAAGCGAGATGCGATCGCGTTCTCTGATGTTCCAGGTGCTTTTTGGGCAAAACCGTTTATTGACCAAGCCTATCGCGCCGGCTTCATCTCAGGCTTTCCCGATGGTTCCTTTAAGCCCGATCAAAACATGCCACGGTTTCAATTGCTGGCATCGTTAGTCAGTGGTTTAAGCTTGTCTGGCGGAGATCCTAGCTTACTTTCTGCCTACAACGATCGCGCTTCTATTCCACAATACGCCCAAAATCAGGTCGCAACAGCAACGCAGCAACGGCTCGTAGTCAATCATCCAACCCTACGGCAGCTAAACCCGGTGCGCGACACGACCCGCGCCGAAGTTGCCGCTTTTGTTTATCAAGCCTTGGTACAATCGGGGCGATCGCCTGCCATTGCCTCACCCTACATCGTCTCTGTTTAATCCAGCGGAATCCAGCGGAATCCTGATCTTTGACTACCGATCAAATATGATTTTGATCAGCGTCGCCCATTTGAGATTTACAGGGATTTTCAATTAGTTTGTAGTAACAGTTTGGCAAATGGGAATCTCGATGCGAAACTCCACGCCCTGCTCTGGCAGAGAGCAACACTTGAGCCTGCCGCCGTGGGTATCGGTGACGATTTGATAGCTGATATAAAGTCCTAATCCGGTGCCCTGCCCAACAGGTTTAGTCGTAAAAAAGGGGTCAAATAGGCGATCGCGCAGGCTATCATCAATGCTGTCTCCGTTGTTGTGAATGGAAATTGCAACTTGATTAGGGGCGATCTGTTCAGTATGAATGCAAATGGTGG
>JBBSCL010000536.1:0-3212 GCA_038250345.1 Leptolyngbyales cyanobacterium | reverse complement strand
GTCGTGGTGAATTCTTCCAGATATCCACGCTCATCTACACTGAGGTCAACAATATATTTCTTAGTCATTTCACTCCGTACAACTCTCTCATCCTCTATCTTATTCTCTTTACCCATCAATTAAAAGTTGGAAGGCTACTAGAGGGCTGAGGAAATGCAGAATAACCTCCAGTTTTTAAGTAACTGAAATTAAGGTCACTATGGATGCAACGATGGCTAGCGCTAATTCAGCAACTTGCGGTAACTCCAATGGCAGAACCTTCCAAACATCCGCCCACCTTTCATATCGGTCAAGCTGGCAATCTCAATACCGGAAATATTACCATCCACGGCGATCAGGTCGGCATTCAACACAATTACGCCCTACCGCAAGATTTAGCCCAAGCTGCCAAGGACATTCGAGACTTACTCCAGCAATTGGATCTGGACTACGCAACCTATGCCTCGTTCTCTTGCACCACAACTGATCGATTTAGGCTGCAAAGTTTAAGATGTGCGTGACACTGGGTTAATAAGGGCAACCCGATACCGAAGCGATCGCGATCGCTGTAAATCAGAAGTGTTATTTTCAGAGAAGGGCGATCGCGCTTTTCCCACTCTCACCCAAATCTTGCTTTATGTCTCAATCAGAGCGCAAATCCTGGGATGCGGGGCGGTTCCTGCAAACCCTCTCTTTTTTCGAGTCCATTCCTGTCGTTAGTTGGCTTCAGCATATGGTTTTTGGCTCTACTCCACCACCGCCGCCCCAGCCCCAAGCAGGGCTAATTTTCGATTTCAGCCAGCCGTCATCCACGCTAAACCAAGTTTGGGGCGCATTGGATGATGTGGTTATGGGCGGGATTAGCGCCAGTTCTTTTCAGATGCAATCCGACGCAGCACTGTTTACAGGTAACGTTTCCACCGAAAATTCCGGTGGTTTTGCCTCTGTTCGTACGCGCAATTTTGACCCACCGCTGAACCTGACCGGGCATTCGGGAATTGAGCTACGGCTGAAAGGCGACGGACAGCGCTACAAGTTTTTGGTGCGAGATGAGGATTCCTGGGATAGCCTTGCCTACACCTATTCTTTTGACACGGTGCCCAATCAGTGGATCGAGGTGCGGATTCCGTTTAATCTGATGGCTCCAGTATTCCGAGCTAAAACGGTTGCTGATGCCAAGGGGGTGAACACAGCGCGAATTCGATCGCTTCAGTTAATGCTGAGTAAGTTTGAATATAACGGAGCGCTGAATCCCAACTTTCAGCCCGGTGAGTTTCGCTTGATGGTCAGGGCGATCGCGGTTTACTAGGGAACGAGAACAAAATAAAACCGATAACCTGTAGGGGCTTAGCATTCGGCAGGTATGCTTTCGCTCATAGCAAAGGTTTTCGCCCGTAGCTTGCTTCCCGCAGGGTACGCTAAGCCCTTACGATTGGAGTTGCTTTATCCTCGCAGAAAAGCAATGCTGACATACCCTGCCAGCACCACCAGTTGTAACCCCATGGTCGGCAGTCCGTAGTATAGAAAGCGCTGAAACGAGATTGGCTTACCGTACTGCTCAGAAATTCCCGCAGCGACAATGTTAGAAGAGGCACCAACCAGGGTGCCATTGCCGCCCAGCGTTGCCCCAAACATCATGGCGTAGAACAGGGGCAAGACTTCGGCTGGCAACTGACCCTCGAACCCAGGAGCCAAAATTTCCTTGCCAACAAATCCGGCGTTGACGATATATTCCTTGAGCAGGGGCACCATTGCCACCACCAGAGGAATGTTGGGCACCACGCTGGAAAGCAAGCCGACGGCAAACAGGAGGACAATAGAACCCAGCGCTACGTTTTTACCGAGCAGAAACGCCAAGGCGATCGAGGCACTGCTGACCACGCCTGTTTTCTGCAAGCCGCCAATCAAGACAAAAATGCTCATAAAAAACAGCAGCGTACTCCAATCCACATCCCGCAAGATGTTGTTGATGGAGTCAATTTTGCTGTGGTGAGCGAGCATGAGGCACAGCACCGCGCCCAACAGCGCCACCGTTGCCGGAGAGACGGGCACAGGCAGAGCTTCTCCCACTACAAAGAAGATCAGCACCAGCAATACGATAAACGACCCGACTATCAGCATTCGGGGATGGTTGATTTCGGGACGAGGCAGGTTATCCAGGCTGGCAAGTTCGGTACGCCAGATTTTTTTGAACAAAAACGGCAGGGTTGCTATGACGACCATCACGGCGATCGCGCCACCCAAACTCAGCTTTTGCAAATAATCCGTAAAGCTCATATTAATAGACGTGCCGACAATGAAGGTCGCCGGATCGCCAACCAGGGTCAGCAGCCCTGCACTATTTGCCACAAACACCATCAAAATTAGCAGCGGCACAAAATCAACCCCAATTTCTGCGGCGAGGGGCGGGATTAAGGGTGCCAGCAACATGACTGTGGTGGCATTCGGCAGCATCGCGCAAATGGGTGTGGTAATTGCCACAATACCCAACAGCAATCGACTGCCTTTACCTTTTGCCAGCAGCACCATTTGGGTTGCTAGGTAGTCAAATACATGGGTAGGCTGAAAAGCGCGAACCATCACCATCACACCAAAAAAGAGCACGATCGTGGAGTGGCTTTTGGCGATATAGCCAATCGCCTCATCTAGGGTCAAAATATTCAAAAACACTAGCAGCAATGCCCCCAACATTGCGGCGATGGTGAGATGCAGCCACTCAGTCATCACGAGTCCAATCACACAGCCAAAAATCATTAAGGCTGCGATCGCTTGCCAGCTTTCCATAAGGCTTCCCCTGTTTACAGCAAATATTTAAACCATGAATCAACCCCGCTCATTTCCCTGAGCGATCGCGGCAAAAATCGCCGCCAAATTCATTAGCAACATCACGACACCTCAATATCACAAGCGGGTACAAAACACTGAGCAGTACGGGCAAGAGACACTGGCAAGTCGTGCATTCTCTAAAATGCTGACTCTTCAGTCCTCTCTCAATGCTGACGGAGTTAGCTGACGGGCTAGGGCTGAGAGATGCCCCCTGAAGAATTCTAGATTTTGAGTGATGAATTCAAGAGAAGATCATGTCTAAATTCAAGACTTAAAATTCAAAACTTTTTATCAGTTCGCCCCAAAAAATGGTTCCTCCGCTTTGCTCTGGTAATTCCATAGAATCACCCCAAGCAAATTAAGCTGGCTTCAGTTGTTGGAAAGAATTTAACACACTCTTCCAACGT
>JBBSCL010000535.1:0-3222 GCA_038250345.1 Leptolyngbyales cyanobacterium | reverse complement strand
CCTTTTTAAGCTTTCTAAGCTGCTAATCAGATCGGCTGAACGGCTAGCCGACTCAGGCAATGAAACGTGAAGATAAGTCAAGATTTGTGCGATGAACTGGGATGGGGTCAGTTGCTCTTTGATTGTCTGAGCGATCGCATAGCCAAACACAATCACCGCATCCGATATCCTTTCATCTCCGCCCCACGCCGCCACTGTCGCTGCTAGATAGTGCCGTTGCTGCGTCAGATTGTCGTGGTAGAACAGCGCAATCGGTAGCGTGGCGATCGCAAGTTCTCCAGCAGATTTTCCGACGAACGTGTTTGGCAACTCTGGTAATAATTCTGGCTGAATGACGCACGCCCCTGCTTCAGCGAGCCGTTCTCCCTGCGAAATTGCCGCCGCAGTCCATTGAAGCTGAGCGCCAGCAGCGGCTTTTCCTGGATTGCAACGATGAGGCGAGTTTGCCTCAAGTCCCAAGCCTTCTCCCATTGCCATGCCGAGAAAGCAACCCTGAAACCGACTGAAAAGTGAATATTTCACGGATCTTAAAAACTTTCGCTTTGAATTCTGACTCTGGTTTTGTATAGTATCGCTAACTATCAAGTTTGATGGCACACAGTGTCTTAGATGGTAGGTTAGACTCGTCTGGCGAAAGTTTCTTTCCCTGATTTAGTTCCCTGGTCACGAACCAGCCTGATCGATCACTTTAGGGTTTCTCTATGGTTGGTATCCACAAAATGCTACGGCACATAGAAATTCGACGATTCTGTTTGATGACTGCGATCGCGTTAGGAGTAGGAAGCTGGTTGAGTCTAGCGATCGCAGTCCCAACCTTTAGCCAAACGCCTAGAGTGCCTGCGGCTAGCACCGCAACCCCAAGCCGAACGTTACTAAAAACAGGCAGCCAAGGAACAGATGTGGTTGAACTGCAAGGGGTTCTCAAGCTGTTGGGCTACTACCCTGGCTCGGTGAATGGTGCGTTTGATCAGGCTACTGCGATCGCGGTCACCAAATTTCAGAAAGCCGCCGGACTCCCTGCCGATGGCGTAGTCGGCTTAGAAACCTGGAATCGGCTGCTGCCGCCATCACCCACGGTCGCCGCCGCTTCACCTAGCACAACCACTACCGCCGCGCCGCCCAAGCAGACAGACTCCTTTCCCATTCCCACAGGACAAGCCCGTACTGGCACTCCAGCTAAGCCGCTAGTTGCCTCAGCAACTCCAGCTAAAAGTACCGCAAAACCATCAGGCTCCAGCGAATCAGCCGCCAAGCAAGAGCTAATTACCTTCCCTATTTTGCGAATCGGAATGCAAGGCTCAGCCGTGACTGGATTGCAAGAACGCCTGAGAGCATTGGGGTTTTTGAGAAGCTCATCGGATGGTGTGTTTGGCGCTGAAACTCAAGCCGCCGTTAAAGCGGCTCAAACAAAGTTTAGCCTTGCCTCAGATGGGGTGGTTGGCACAGGAACATGGCTGGCGCTCATGCGTTAAGCCGTTGCTTGGAAGTAATCATCAAAGGCGACAATATTTACTACCGAATTGGATGACCTGCCGCTTCAATCAGTTGCTTAAAGGTTTCTTCTGATGCCTGTGCCTCGATAGTCACAGTCTTTGCCTCCAGATCAATATCAATTCTGGCATCTGGCTCAGAGGTCCGAATCGTTTCCTTTAAGATCTGCGCGGATTCGGCATCAATGGTTGGAACGTTTATTTTAAGTGCCATAACACCTCTTATAGTTAGAATCTAGCTCATTGTTGGAGCAAACTAGCGCCGTTTGCATATATCCATTGGTAGATTCCTGACGTGGATGTATGCATTATTCTCTAGGGGAGCCAGTACCCTGTTGACTTAATTTTCGCCCCGCATCTTGATATTCCCACAATGATATGCACAGTCAAACTGGTGATCAACTTCAGCAAAATATTCCAAAAATCATGAAGCGGTGGGAAGAGCGGGCGCGTGATGAAGTTTATGCATCAATGCATCAAGATTCTCTTGTTTTGCGAGATTCGCTACCTTTATATCTAAAGCAACTGGTTGGTGAACTCTCAGTCCAGATTGACAAGACACCTAGCCAAATTACAGCCGATGAGATAGAAAGCACTCGAATCGGCAAGAAGCATGGGCATGAGCGAGCGGGATATGCTGACTATTCAATGAATCAACTCATTTTTGAATACCACATTCTCCGCCAAGTGATCTTTCAAGTTTTAGAGGAAGAAGTCCCTTTAAATGTGCGCGATCGCGATATTATCATCGGCTCGATTGAACAAGCTGTTAATGACGCTGCCACTCAATTCTCGGAGACGCTGCAAGATATTCAAGAACTCCTGATGGTGACGATAACTCATGATCTTAGAGGACCTATTAATGTTGTAAAAATGGGAACTCAACTGACCCTGAGACGGCTGGAACGAGAAGACACCCACACGAATGTGGCAATGAGAATGATGGGTGCGATCGATCGGCTAGATTCGATGATTCAAAATCTGCTTGATGCGAGTCGGCTGCGAACCGGGCAGAAGTTGAAGCTTAAATTTGAAGACTGTGATTTAGAGCAGCTAGTCCAAGACTTAGTGGAGGATCTGAACTTCGCTTATGGAGAGCGATTTGTGGTAGTTTCTGATTCTGCCGTCAGGAGTTGTTGCAGTCATAAAGAGATACGGCGGGTGATTGAAAACTTAGCGATCAACGCCGTCAAATATGGTTCGCCTGATACACCCATTACCGTAACGCTCCAACAAACTGAAACACAAATTAGCCTCGCTGTCCATAATGAAGGTGTTGCGATCGCCCTAGATGCTCAATCAATCTTGTTTCAACAATTTCGCCGAACCACCTGTGCTGAAGATCAAACGGGCTGGGGATTAGGGTTATTTTTGGCAAAGAGTATTACTGAAGCCCATCAAGGGACAATTGAAGTGAACAGCGGGGAAGGCAAAGGGACAAGTTTTATTATTACGCTCCCTAAACTTCCTCTTGAAAGTATTTGAGCGGCTCACAAATCTACGAGTAGCAGGAGAATTTTGGGTCGGCAGAGCTTTTATCAGGTTGACTTGAATGAGATCTTAATTGCTCAATGTTGCGTGTGTTCATCCTGCTAAACCGCTAAGATGGAAGCCTGAACCCTTGTACAACCGCTGCTATGACTACGCCCGTTGATTTTTTGGATGCCTACGATGTGGTCGTGGTTGGAGCCGGACACGCGGGGTGCGAAGCGGCTCTGGCAGCGGCTCGGCT
>JBBSCL010000534.1:0-3226 GCA_038250345.1 Leptolyngbyales cyanobacterium | reverse complement strand
TGTCCTGCTCCCTGCGAAGGCTCCTGCGTTTTGGGCATCACCAATCCGCCCGTCACCATCAAAAATATTGAATGTTCCATCGTCGATAAAGGCTGGGATGAAGGCTGGATTACGCCCAATCCGCCCAGCACTCGCACTGGCAAAAAAGTTGCTGTGATTGGGTCGGGTCCCGCTGGTCTGTCTGCCGCTGACCAACTGAATAAAGCCGGACATTGGGTGACGGTATTTGAACGCGCCGATCGCCCCGGTGGATTGCTGATGTATGGCATCCCAAATATGAAGCTGGAAAAAGAAGCGATCGTCCAGCGCCGTCTCCAGCTATTGGAAGACGAAGGCGTGACCTTCCAGTGCAACACGGAAATTGGCGAAGACCTGCCCGTCGAACAACTGCTGCGGGAGTATGACTCGGTGATGCTGTGTACCGGAGCCACCAAACCCCGCGACTTGCCGATTCCAGGACGAGAACTCAATGGCATTCACTTCGCCATGGATTTTCTCACCGCCAACACTCAGGCATTGCTAGATCAGAATCCACACACGCCCATTTCTGCCGCTGGTAAAGATGTAATCATCATCGGCGGTGGCGACACGGGCACCGACTGTGTAGGAACCTCCCTGCGCCATGGCTGCAAAAGCCTGATTCAGCTTGAAATTATGGACAAGCCACCGCTAACTCGTGCCCCCAATAATCCTTGGCCCGAATGGCCCAAGGTCTACCGGATGGACTATGGGCAAGAAGAAGCCGCCGCTGTGTTTGGAGACGATCCCCGTGGTTATCTCACTACGGCGACGAAGTTTGAAGGCGACGAAACGGGCAGCGTCAAAGCTATTCACACCGTTCAAGTGAAGTGGGGACGAAATGAGAAAGGTCAGTTTATTCCTCAACACATTCCTGGTACTGAACAAGTGCTGCCTACCCAATTGGTGCTGCTGGCAATGGGTTTTCTGGGTCCAGAACAGCCATTACTCGATTCCTTGGGTGTGGAACGTGATCCCCGTAGCAATGTCAAAGCTGATCCTGCAAGCTATATCACTAGCATTCCAGGCGTATTTGCAGCAGGAGATTGTCGGCGGGGGCAAAGCTTAGTAGTCTGGGCAATCAATGAAGGACGCAGTGCCGCGCGGGAATGCGATCGCTATCTGATGGGCACCACAGATTTACCCTAATGGAAAGCAATGGCGATCGCGCTTAAAATGCGTTAAAACAAGAGCGTTCAATCATTCGCAAGCTGCCCATGAGAATTGGCTACCCACTTCAGCACTACCTAAAGTCGCTCCTTGCGGCACTCAAGCGAATTCAGCCAATTCTACTAATTTTGTTCCTGTTGGCAATCGGTTTAATAGGACTACTGAGAAGTGACCCTGTGTTGCCCCAACCGCTTCAAGAAATTCGTGGCGTTTGGATGACTAGCAACGATATGGATATTCTGCGCGATCGCCAAAAAGTGCAGGCTGCCACCAGTCAACTCCAGCGGCTAAATTTCAACACGATTTATCCTGTGGTGTGGAATGCGGGCTATGTCATGTATCCCAGCGCCGTCGCCCAACGCGCTAAAATTCAACCCTTTATCTACCGAGGAGTGGACGGTCATGACATTTTGGCAGACCTAATCGCCCAAGCTCATCAACAAAATCTGTTGGTGATTCCCTGGTTTGAATTTGGTTTTATGGCTCCGCCTACATCAGAACTGGCGATGAACCATCCCGAATGGTTGACCCAAAAGCTTGATGGTAGTCAAACTTCCATAAGTGCCGCAGGGGAGGTGGTGTGGCTTAATCCATTCCGCCCTGATGTGCAAAAATTCATCACCGATTTAGTGCTAGAAATTGTCACTCAATACGATGGAGACGGCATTCAGTTTGACGATCATACTAGTCTACCTAGCGAATTTGGCTACGATCGCTACACCATAGCGATGTATGCCAAAGAAATGAAAAAAGCGCCGCCATCAAATCCTCAAGATGTCGCATGGGTAAAATGGCGAGCCGATAAAATCACTGCTTTTATGGTCAAACTTCGGGCTGCTGTCAAAGCTAAAAAGCCACGCGCAGTCTTTTCCATATCGCCCAATTATTACGACCTAGCTTACCGACTCCATTTACAGGATTGGCTGACTTGGGTGCGGCGGGGCATTGTGGATGAACTGATTGTGCAAGTGTATCGTCCAACGTTGCAGAGTTTTGTGGAACAGATAAACCGTCCAGAAATTCAAGAAGCTCAGCAAAAAATTCCTACTGGAATTGGAGTCCTAGCGGGATTAAGGAACAAGCCTGTAACAATGTCGCAAATTCAAGCCCAAGTTCAAGCAGCCCAAGAGCGCAAGCTGGGAGTTTCCTTTTTTTATTACGAAAGCCTTTGGAATGAAACATTCGAGCCTGCGATCGTCAGACAAGCTGGATTCCAAGCTCTTTTTCCAACGCCTGTTTCCCGTTTCACCAAGCAGTAAATCTACATAAATACGCTTGCAAGCAATGCAACACTGAACGTTGAAAGCCTAAATCAACTCAATTACGGTTTCTAGATTGGGGCTGATTTAGTTCCTTACATTTTACCACAGCGGCTTCATACGCTTTGGTGTACTCCTTTCCTCCTAGCATGACATCCCCGTAATATTCGTAGGGTTGAGAACCATAAATGGGCAATGGCTCATCCTCCGGGTAATCTTCCTTGGCTTCTTCAATTGCCGCTTTCAATTTTTTAACAGTTAATTCCTGAGCGGGAAAGTAATAAAGATCAGCAGCTTTTCTGCCGAGATAAGGCAGGCTTGGGTCAACAATGCGATCGCTAAATTCAATCCAGCCGTGTTCAACTGGGTGAAAAGGTTGCCCTTCAAAGCTGATGAATCCCTGCACATAAACAACATCCTTGATGACTAAGGCTGCCTTGTAGGCGTTCTCAAATGGCGATTTAGCTTTACTGTCAATCTGCTTCGCCGTCAAATTTGAAAGTGCTTCATCAATTAGTTTATTCAAAAGATTTTCCCTTAAAGCGCCTATAAATATTTTTATTTTAGACTGAACTCTTCCCATCAAAAAGCCCTCCCCGTGGAGGGGAGGGCTTAAATCATTCAACTGGTGGAGTCAGAAGACTAACCGTTGATTGCAGGTGCCACTAGAGCAACTGGAGTCGCTTCGCCAGCAGCCAAGTCTAGAGGGAAGTTGTGAGCGTTGCGCTCATGCATTACTTCCATTCCCAAGTTGGCGCGGTTCAATACATCTGCCCAAG
>JBBSCL010000533.1:0-3234 GCA_038250345.1 Leptolyngbyales cyanobacterium | reverse complement strand
TGCGATGATTTCGTCCGCAAGCCGTTTCAGCGAGAAGAATTGCTTGCTAAAATGGCGGATCATTTAGGAGTGAAATACCTTTATGAAGCGGCGCGATCGCAGCCCGGACAGCACATCCCACCTGTATCCACCCCCTTAAATGCAGAGTCCTTAGCGATCATGTCTCACGAATGGCTGGAAAAGTTTTACGCTTCAGCGGCTCAAGGGAGCGATACACTGGCGCTGCAATTGATTGAAGAAATCCCTGGCGATCGCGCTCAACTCATCCATGCCCTCACCAATCTGGTCAACAACTTCCGGTTTGATCAGATGATGAATCTCACCCAGCTCGCGCAGGATTTAGGGACTTAACCAGCAAGAATTACATGAGTCACAACCCCTTCGATACCCCACCAATTGATATTCTCGTTGTAGATGACACCGCCGAGAATGTGCGCTTGCTTTCAACCATGCTAACCCGCGAAGGATATCAAGTTCGCAAAGCGATCAATGGTCAATTAGCGCTGACTGTGGTTCAAGCCCGACTGCCCGATTTGATTCTGCTGGATATCATGATGCCTGATATGGATGGCTATGCGGTGTGCAGCCACTTAAAAGCAATGCCTCACACCGCAGAAATTCCAGTCATTTTTCTGAGTGCTTTGGATGATGCTTTTGATAAAGTGAAAGCATTCAAAGTGGGTGGCGCAGATTATGTGACCAAGCCATTTCACTTTGAGGAAGTGCTGGCGCGAGTCAAGCATCAATTGGCGATCCAAGCCGCAGAACGAAAAAATCATCGGCTAAATGCTCAGCTAGAAGAACGAGTGCTTGAACGAACGCAGCAGCTTGAAATTGCCAATGCTCGGTTGCTAGAGATGGCGCTGTGCGATTCGCTGACCCAATTGGCAAATCGCGCTGCTTTTATTGATCGCCTAGATCAAGCGCTAAACCAGTTAAAAACCCAGCCAGAGTCGCAGTTTGCAGTGTTGTTTTTAGATTGCGATCGCTTCAAAATTGTCAACGATTCTTTAGGTCATTTTGTGGGCGATCAGTTACTGGTGGCGATCGCCCAACGGCTGAAGCAGCATCTCCGGCAAGTTGACACGCTAGCTCGACTGGGCGGCGATGAATTTGCGATTCTACTCACCCAAATTATTGATAAAGACAGCACCATTCAATTTGCCGATCAAATCCTAGGGGCGTTCATCGAACCCTTCACCTTGGAAGATCATCAAGTTTTCATCAATGCCAGCATTGGGATTGCCCTGGGAAAAGCCACCTACGATAAACCCGAACATTTGCTGCGCGATGCTGACACCGCCATGTATCACGCCAAAGCTGCTGGCAAAGGTCAACATCGCCTGTTTGAAACCACCATGCACCGGGCAGCGCTGCAACTGCTGCAAATTGAAACCGATCTGCGTCGGGCAATTAGCCAACAAGAATTCTCCCTCCATTACCAGCCAATCGTGGCGCTCGACTCTGGCAAAATCGCAGGGCTAGAAGCACTCATCCGCTGGAATCATCCCACTCGCGGTTTTATTCCCCCGTCTAAGTTCATTCCCGTTGCTGAAGAAACTGGGTTGATTGGCGAAATTGGCAGTTGGGTACTTAAAGAAGCCTGTCATCAAATCCGCGCTTGGCAGAAACTAGGAGTGATTGATCCAAATTTCAGTGTGAGTGTAAACCTATCTGCTCGTCAGTTTGCTCAAATTAATTTGATGCAACAGATTACCCAGGTTCTGGCAGAAGCCGAACTGCATCCCAGTTGTTTAAAACTGGAAGTCACCGAAAGCGCCATTATGGACAATCCCCGGTTAGCAGCAGATATTTTATCTAAGCTGCGGCAGCAACACATTCAACTCAGCATGGATGACTTTGGCACGGGCTACTCTTCGCTGAGCTACTTGCAATCCTTTCCAATGGACTATCTCAAAATCGATCGCTCCTTCGTCATGTGTTTAGATGGCACTGATGAGCAGTTGGGATTAGTTCCGATTATTGTGAAAATTGCCCAAACCATGAATATGCAAGTCGTGGCAGAAGGGATTGAAACTTCAGAACAGTTAGCTCAACTGCGATCGCTCAACTGCGATTTTGGGCAAGGCTACTTCTTTTCTAAACCCCTCACCGCCGAGAAGGTGGTTGAACTAATCACGTCAGAATGCCAATGGTGAAGGGAACGAAGTAACCTAATGCGCGTAGATTTATTTGAGCTTCTTCATTTGGAGAATGTCTCAAAAGGCAAAGCTGTCATCCTGCTAGTAGACTAGAAATAAAGCAATACAACCCGTCTACCAAAGTAGACCACGAATTGAGATTCACCTCAAAGATGAGGAACGCAACCAGCCAGTAGAGTAAAAACTTAGTTTTGCCACATCTGATGCCAGCAAAAGCATAGTGGTCGATCGGCATTTTGAATAATATATTGCAGAACTTTCAGTTCAGTCCGCTCTCCTGGATATTAGATGATGAGTGAAACCTATAAGTCTCCTAGCAAGGGTTTTAAGCTCCGAGCATCGCCAGTTTTGTAGTTTAAAATACAGTTTCAACCATAAACCCAAAACTGCGCTGAGTTTAGCACTGCGCGATCGCGCTCACCCATCGGCTTATAAATTTCCCGTCGGTTAACCTGAATCAGTCCAATCTGACTACTCATAGGCGAAATGCACGGGTTTACGCAAGCAATTTATGGCGATCGCCCCTATTTGTGCAGGTCTGGAAACTGCTGTTTTAGCTGATTGAGCTTTGGCAAATCGTGGATGATCACATAGGGATAATTAGGATTGCGATCGATAAAGTTCTGATGATACTCTTCAGCCGCATAAAATTTAGCAGCAGGAACCAACTGCGTCACAATTGGAGTCCGAAAAACCTGGTTTTTATCAAGCTGACCTACGTAAGCTTGGGCAACTCGCTTTTGCTCAGCATTTTCCACAAAAATAGCCGAGCGATATTGGGTGCCGAAGTCGGGACCCTGGCGATTTAGCTGAGTTGGGTCATGGGCGACCAAAAAATAAACCTTTAGAAGCTGCCCATAGGAAATTCGCGCGGGGTCGTAGGTGATTTTCACTGCCTCAGCGTGCCCGGTTTGACCAGAACTGACTCTCTCATAGTTTGCGGTGGCTGCGTCACCCCCCGAAAAACCAGAAACCACATCAGATACTCCTTTCAAATGCTCAAAATCAGCTTCCACTCCCCATAAGCAGCCTGCTGCAAAAATTGCGGTCTGCTCCCCTTTGACGGTAGAAG
>JBBSCL010000532.1:0-3235 GCA_038250345.1 Leptolyngbyales cyanobacterium | reverse complement strand
GCAAAATAGGAGCGCACTGGTTGAATCGTCACTTCGTAGTAAGGTGCCGCTGAGGTAGTGCCATCGGCTGGAGCAATCACGTCAGGGGCAACCGCTTGAACGGTGCCGGGGAGCGTTCCATACTCTGGGTAGGGGTAGGCAGATACTCGAATTTGGACGGGTTGACCGATTTCTACCTGGCTAACGTCTTGGGCTGCAACTCGCGCCTTAATCACAAGCGGCACCTTATCTGGCACGATTTGAGCCACACTTTCACCCTGTTTTACTGCTTGTCCTGAATTGCGGAGTGCGAGTTTGAAGAGGATTCCACTAATCGGCGACTGGATAACTTGCTGATCGATCGCAGCGTTAAGCTGCTGTAAGGATGTGCGATCGAGTTGGATTTGATTGGTTAACCCAGTGCGCTGTTGCAACAGGCGATCGCGCTGACTTCTCCAGGCTTGAGCATCGGCAGGTACAGTTTGCCTCAGTTGCTCCAATGCGCCATCTATCAATCGGTCGGGAAGTTTGGCTGGATCAGAATCAGTCTGCTCAACGGCAGCGGATAAAGAATTTGCTTTTACCAAAATCTCCTTTTCCAACGCTTTGAGAGTGACATCGGCTTCGGCGTTTTGCACCTCGTACTGCTGTAAAAATGCCTGGAGGCGATCGCGACGAGCTTGCAAATTACGCAGGCGCGATCGCTCCAAAACCCCAAATTCTGCAATCACCTCACCCTGCTGAATCGGCTGATTTTCTTTCACAAGCACCTGTTGAATAATGCCATTCGTTGCCGCCTGCACAATGCTCACATCCTGCACCGGACGGACACTAGCAACCGCCTGCACAGTGACGTTATACTCCACTACCGCCGCTGCACTCATTGCCCCCACAAACAGCCCCACCAGCAGCAGCGTTCCGAGTTGAGTCCAGCGATTGATCGGCGGAAGAAATTCGTCTAGCTGAAGCGGATGAATCACCGTCAAGTTTGGCTGATCGCGCGTCGCCATAATAAAACCTGAAAAAATGAGGACGATACCCCTCTTTTCGGTAGCTTTCGACAAAATCCGTATGATTACGCCAATCAGTTAAAGAGATGCCATCCGGATCACTTGAGGTCGAGGACAGGGAATAGATAGTGAGCGATCGGCGGCAGAAGCTATCCTGGCAGGCATCTTGAACTTCAAGAGGGTCTGATTTTCAAGATGGACGCGATCGCGTTTGTTAAAAAATGCTGATATATCACGCCAAAATCCGGATAACAGCCATCTCTTCAGAAGACAAGATTAGACTTCGCAAATTAGAACTCTGATCCGGATAGTTCTGATTGCGTTTTTCTAATCCAATCCACTTACAAGGAGTCCGTTATGAAGACTGTTGTTGAGCAAAAACCTCTGTTTGAAACTCTTTCCGCTGAAGAATCTGCGAATGTGAATGGTGCTTGCGGGTATTACTCTAGCCCTTGCATTAATCCCTGCTATTCCTCTGGTAGCTGGGGCGGCGGTGGCTGGGGTGGCGGTGGCTGGAGTGGCGGTTCATCTTCAGTGACCCAGACCACAAACGTTAACGTTGTGATTGATGACTAGCCATTACTCCGGTAGAGGTATGTGCGATCGCAATTTACAACTTGATTAAGTGCCATTTAATTAACGTCATGGGTTAGTTACAAGCTGATTCCTTGACGGTTGTAATCATTGCGATCGCACAGTTGATCAAGCCAAATAACATCGACTGAAGCACCCACTTTACTGATGGGTGCTTTTCTCATAGCGATTAACGGATCGGCAATCGTTAGCCTGTCCATATTCAACACCTATAGGACTTACGTACTTGCCCCCTAAGTCCCCCAATTCTGGGGGACTTTGATTTTCTTGCTACCCCAGAATTGGGGGTTGGGGGGCGAATTCCAATTCATCTGCATAAGTCCTGATCTAGTTAACCCAGTTAAAGATACAAGAACACTTTCTTAAGAAACTTTAAGAAGATGCCAGCATCATCCGGATAGCAACAGCAGTTCTAGAAACTTTAATTAGTTTCGCAGCATGACTCTATCGATCAGGACAGATTTTGAAATTGTGCATGATTTCATTTCACCCACCCTGCTTTCGACTTTTATCATGCTGCCAATGACGACGGCTCGGTCAATTCTGTTCCACTCAGTATCTTTTATCCGGTTCAATCGTTCTGGTATGTCGGTGCGTCAAACCATCCCTCAATGATTGGTCAATTTACCCAATGGCTCAGGAGACAACAAAAATGACTCAACAAAACGATCTCTTCACACCCCTCTCCACGATCGCATCGGCAACGGTGCAAGGTGGCTGGCGCGGTGGCTGCCACTCTCACAGACCCTTCTATTACTACAGCAGACCTGTCTATTCCTCCCCTAGATATAGCTACGGCTATGGCTACGGTGGCGGTTCCAGCAGTGCTGTGACGCAGACTGTGAATGTGAATGTGCTGTACAACGATTAGTTAAAGACTAGCCTGTCAGTAAAAGCATCCACGAGTTAATGTGGATGCTTTTTTTGCGGATGAAGGGCGTTGGTGTGCGAAGAGAACTGAATCAAGTTCTTTTTAGCGCTTTTGTCTGTGAAGCGATCGAAATGAAGTACGCGGTTTTTCTTCAGCATAATGAGGCAGATTGCGGGGCGGCGTGTTTGGGGGCGATCGCCAAGCACTATGGACAATTGCTCAGCCTCAACCGTCTGCGGGAGGCGGTAGGCACGGGGCAACAGGGAACCACGCTATTAGGGTTGCAGCGTGGGGCAGATGCGCTGGGGTTTAATGCGCGATCGGTGAAGGCATCGCCAGAAATTTTGCAGCGGTTAAATGAAGCGCCCCTGCCTGCGGTGATTCATTGGCAGGGTAACCATTGGGTCGTGTTTTATGGCAAGCGGCGACAGCAGTATGTGATTGCTGATCCGGCGATCGGGCTGCGCTATTTAACCGAGCAAGAATTTCGCCAAGGCTGGATGGATTGGGTGATGCTGCTGCTGGAACCGGATGTGGCGCGGTTCTCAGCGGATGTTGGTAGCGATCGCCCCAGTACCCTACACCAACTGGGCAAGCGCTTATGGAACTCGCGATCGCTGCTTGCCCAAGTGCTGCTGTTGAACCTGATTTTGGGATTGCTATCCATCGCTCTGCCGTTTTTGATCCAAATCTTGACGGATGATGTGCTGGTGCGCGGCGATTTGAAACTGTTGAATGCAGTGGCGATCGCGGTGGTTCTCCTGAGCCTGTTTAGCAGCGG
>JBBSCL010000531.1:0-3236 GCA_038250345.1 Leptolyngbyales cyanobacterium | reverse complement strand
CGCGATTAACTGTTGATAAAGCTGCCCTTGCTGGATGGCAATTTCAACCTGAGTGCCCAGTTTTTTGAGCAGATCCACTTCAAATGGCTGCCAGTGACGCGGCGCTGAACACTGGTTTACAGCCAATACACCAAACATTTCACCATTTAGCATAATGGGAATTCCCATATCTGCTTTAACTTGGCAGCGTGTGTAATAGTCCCAAACAAAGGCAGTTTTTTCAATCTGCTCAGTGTTGTGAATGACGCGCACGGTCTCTGGCTCAAATAACTGTTTGATTTCTGCGATCGCGCAGGCTTGCACCTCCCACCCCAACACAGGCTTCCAGTTATCGCCCACGGATTCTGCGATCGTGCGACAGCCACCATCCAGCTCAAAATGGCTAATGAGTACTCGATCTGCCTGCAAAAATTGGCGTACCTCTGCCACGGTGGTCTGCAAAATTTCTTCTAGGTTCAGCGAACTCCGAATTCGCAACGAAATTTCCCACAGCAGGCGCTCCCGATCAGCCGCCAGTTGCAGTTGTTCTTCAGCCTGTTTGCGCTCAGTAATGTCATAGCCTGTGGCTAGCACGGCTGGCTTGCCTTCTAAGGTAATCAAGCCAGCGGTGGCATCTAGCCAGCATTCTTTCCCAGATTTAGTCAGTATTTTAAACTCGTATCGATTGGGTAGAGTCGCGCCACTCTGTCTCGCTAAACCGCGATCGCGCACGAGGGCTTGAAAATCAGGGTGAACTGTATCCCAAAAGTTCATCGCCATCAACTCATCACGGGAATATTCACTAATGGTTTCCGCTGCCGGATTGGCATAGCGCAGCGCGTTCCCCTGAAACACCAAAAACATGCACGCAGCGGTTTCTGCAACCACCCTAAACCGAGCTTCACTCTGTTGCAAAGCGTCTTCAGCCTGTTTGCGCTGGGTAATATCTTCAATCACTAACCCAATGCAGCAGTTGGGCAGAGGAAACGCTTTCATGGCAAAAATTTGCTGGCTCGTAGTGTCACCATAGCAACCTTCACACAAATTTCGACCTTGACCTGATCGAAGTACTTCCGCGTAGATGTTGGGAATATCGGTTTCTAGCAACTCTGGAAAGAGCGCTGCCAAGGGTTTACCGATTAGCTCTTCGTGGGTTGCTGTGATTTGCAAAATCTGTTGAGCCGCAGGATTACACTCGACTAAATGCAAAGATTGCACATCATTCAAATCAGACATTTGCCAAACTAATAGCCCAAGCTGCATCCGTTTTACAATGTCGCTATAAAGCTGAATGCTTTCTTGCGCTTGCTTTAAAACAGTAATGTCTTCAACCACAGCAATGGTGTAACGAGGATGATTTGCCTGATCGCGCACCAGAGAATTGGTCAGCCTGATCCAGCGCAACTGCTGATCTTTGTTGATATGGCGTTTTTCAATCTGGTAAAAGTTGCGATCGCCAGCAATCATTTCACCAAATAGCTCAACATCGATCGCCACATCATCAGGATGGGTGAATTGAGAAAAGGTCATGCTGGCAAGTTCTTCATGGCTGTAGCCCAGCATGGTCTGCAAAGCAGCATTGCTTTCCACAATTTTGCCATCCAGGTTATCTAACCCAATGCCGATCGCAGCCCCCTCAAAAATAGTCCGAAATCGATTTTCACACTCTTGAGCAGATGCCCAAAAACGAGCCAGAAAAAATGCTGTTAAACCAACGGTCGTAACACTACAAATAGGGAGTATTCCAACGATTGCAGCCTCAACCCAAAAGCTAGCCTGAGCAATGGCAGGAGTTTGGGACTCCATCACCTTCCAAGCGACGACTCCAACCATTGTTGCGATCAATCCGGTGATTGCCGCGATCGCAACAACCAGTCGCCAGTATTGAGTCGGTTGATTTAGCCCCATAAGTCCCCAAATAAACCCAGAATATAAACGTAGATGGAGAGAAAAACCTCCATTTGCTGCGCTGCATCATTACTGCAAGACCGCCTTAGCCCAAACAAGTGCCCCTTAGCACACTGCTCTAGGATCAGCTTGCCTGGTTTTCCTAGCCTTTACTTCGTCCACTTGGATGACCAAATCAGCAATTTTTTGCATCTTTCAGGAATGCACCGCGATCTCACTGATTCCCAAATAGGTAGACAAACAGATACTACGTCTTGTAGCATACAAGTAATAAAATTGAAAGCTCACGTCCTATGTTGATTCTCTTAGCTACACACAACCCACTGCGTTGCCGCTCCATCAATGGAAATCCGGCGATCGCGGTGCTGTTTAATGGTAGCCGCTTTAGCGAAGAGCAGAAGAGTCAAGCCATGGGCAAATCTAATGTCGTCAGCACCAACCTAAGCGATCGCATTTTTAGACTAATTCACATTGGGTTGAACCCAGAAGCATATGTACACATCGATAGCGGGAGGTGCAGGCAAAAACCTGAACCTACCTAGGCAAGCTGCATCCGACGCTTTCGCCCCCGCTACTGGAAACCCAGAGGCGGGGGTTGTTTTTTGCCTACTCTTCTTACGTCAAGCGCCATTCAACCCTAAACCTGCTCTCCCTTCCTTGGAGAAATCATCATGTTGAAGCTGACTTATACCGAAACTGGACTGCACATGGAGCGGATCACGGCTCCTTTAGAAGTGTCGATCGCTCAACGAGTTGTTCTCGCAATGCGCCTAGGGCAACACCTGCACATTGAGCCAGGTCATGCCTCATTCCTGTTGCCTGCGGCTGCACCCAGCCTCAAGCAACTACAGCAAATTCTGCGGGTAGAACAAACCCAAGTAGTAACGGTGACTCCCGTAGATCAAGAGTTTGTGGAAGCAACCGTATATGGAAGCTGGATTGCCGAAACAACCCAGGCAGAGGAAGGCGTGTTTGTAACTGCCGTTTCAGACATGGCTGAATTCCTGTTGCTGCGGCTGTGGGAAGCGCAAACTCAGGTATCATTCCTGGCATAACGAGGGTTTCGGGTTTCAGAACGTGTTTGAGGATGAAATTCTCAAACACCTGATACCCGACCCCTAACTTCGGCTCCCCGACCCCTCTTTTCCCCTGCCCCTTGTCGTTAAAGCATTTTCACGCCAGCATGGAGAGAATAGCGATTTTGCGCTACCCGCAGAAGAGAAAAGGATTGGAATGCGCGACTTTCTTAAATACACCTTCGCCAGTTTGCTAGCGTTGCTAATTTTTCTGGGCTTAAGCATTGGTGGACTAGTAATCTTATTTATTTCCATTGCATCTAGAGATCCAAT
>JBBSCL010000530.1:0-3237 GCA_038250345.1 Leptolyngbyales cyanobacterium | reverse complement strand
GATATGGGCATGATTTTTGTCCCCAGTCGCGCCGGAATCAGCCATTCTGCGGACGAATACACCACTCCTGAAGAATGCACTCAAGGCGCGAATGTTTTGCTGAAAACCTTTTTAAAACTCGATCGCTTGTATAAGTAAGTGCTAGGGGCTAGAGGGTAGGAGAAAAAGGGGCTATAAATAAAGTGACAGTCGCAACTGCGGGAGCTTTCATTTACTAACAGTAAATCGTCACTTGCTGTTAGTAGGTTTCCTTGGAAACTTGCACCTTCCCTAAATTTTGAAAGCCCCTTCAGTTAAGGTTTCAGCACCGATGACAGGGATTGTGCCATTGTGCGATTATGCCGTTGTGCCAGAGTATTCAAGTTTTTACCAGCCAAGTTTTTACCAGCAACAACTCAGTGATTCAGCCAGCGATCGCAGCGAGTAAACTGGTAGTTCGATGGTTCAATCCCCCCATCCCCTAGTATTGGTGTCGTCTATGAAATTTGGAGTGATTGTGTTTCCAGGGTCAAATTGCGATCGCGATGTTGCTTATGTGACCCGCGATTTGTTGCGGCAACCAACCCGGATGATCTGGCATGAAGACAGTGATTTATCCGATGTGGATGTGGTGATCGTGCCCGGCGGATTTAGCTACGGAGATTACCTCCGCTGTGGGGCGATCGCCCGGTTTTCTCCAGCGATGCGATCGGTGGTAGACCACGCTGATCAAGGTAAGTATGTCCTGGGAATTTGCAATGGACTTCAGGTGTTGACCGAGGCAAAATTATTGCCGGGTGCGCTGGTGAGAAATCGGGATTTGCACTTTATTTGCGATCGGGTGCCGCTGCGAGTCGAGCGCACCAATCTGTTATGGACAAGTCACTATCGACCCGGCGAAGTGATTACACTGCCGATCGCTCATGGTGAAGGCAGCTACTATGCCGATGCTGACACGCTCAAAGCCTTAGAAGATAATCGCCAAGTTTTGTTTCGCTACTGCTCAGCCGATGGCACATCCGATTCTGCGAATAATCCCAATGGCTCTCTCGAAAACATCGCTGGAATTTGCAATCTTCAAGGCAATGTTCTCGGCATGATGCCCCATCCCGAACGAGCCGCCGATCCAGCTTTGGGCGCAACCGACGGCATTCGGCTATTTCACGGGATGCTAGCGGCACTTGGCGGAGACATTCCAGCAAAGATAATGAGCTAATTTCTCACTTTATCTTTGTATTTCGTTACAATTTTGTTCTTAAACATTTGTAAACTGTATACCAGGCACTTCTAGATGCCCCACTCTTTGAAGGATTTCCTATGAAGCAACTGGTTGTCATTGAGCGCGTCTGCCTCGTCGGTCACGTTCTATCCTTAGTATTTGGCTTGGCTGGTTTACTGCTGGTTTTGCCCAATCCTCAATTCATCGCTCAGCTACCTTCCTTTGGTCAGCAGCTATTTGGGCTATCTATGGCAAATGGTGGAGTCGTCTACATTGTGCTGGGTGCTGTAGCCGTTGCGCTATATGCCTATCGCACTTTGGGCTGGCAAAACTTGCTAGGATTCATGCTTCCGGCTGTCTTTCTATCGTTGGGCAGCGAGCTATTGGGAACCAGTACCGGCTTTCCCTTTGGTCACTACAGCTATCTCAGCGGCTTAGGCTATAAAATTGCTGGCTTGGTGCCATTCACGATTCCACTCTCCTGGTTTTATCTGGGCTTTTCAACCTATGTGTTGGCGCGAAGCGGGTTAGAAGCCAAAGGCATAACTGGCTGGGGTGCAAAAATTGGCGGGATTGCGATCGGTGCCATTCTCTTAACCGCTTGGGATTTTGTCCTCGATCCAGCCATGAGTCAGGCGGCTTACCCGTTTTGGGAATTTCAAGACGTGGGCGAATTTTTTGGAATGCCCTATCGCAATATCACGGGTTGGCTAGGAACTGGATTGGTGTTTATGTCAGTGGCAACAGTGTTTTGGCGATCGCCAGCCCTGCCGCTCAAGCGCAGTCAATTAGCAACTCCATTGGTCATATATCTGGTGAATTTTGCCTTTGGTGCCTTGATTACAATCGCCCAGTTAGATGTGCGGTTCTGGATTCCAACGGCGATCAGTGTGGTGGTGGGAGTCGTGCCCGCGATCGCGCTGTGCTGGAGTGCTGGAGCCGAGGAAGTGGTCGTTCGAGAATCCGAAATCGCTCCATTTCAACCTCTCTAATTACCCCGATAATCACGCAATAGTTCACTCGATACAAGGTCAATTCGGTTGATTAGTTTATTCGCACAATTTGGCGGGCATTTGGCGCAAATAGCACTGAAAGCGGATGAGTTGCCAAATGTCAGTTTTTTTGTGCTGTTGTTAGCCCAACTTCCCGCTGCCGCCATTTTGCTATCGCGGTTGCTCAGAGGACCCACCCGATTTCCGCCTTTGCGTCCGCAACTTGCCCAACCCGCATTTTTGGGCAAAGTCAGTGTCGTCGTGCCAACGCTGAATGAAGCAGAGCGGATCGCGCCTTGCTTAGAAGGGCTGAGTCGGCAAAGTTACGAAGTGCGAGAAGTGATCGTGGTGGATAGCTATTCCACCGATGCAACGCCGGATCTGGTCAAAGCCAAACAGCAACAAGATCCCCGATTTCGGCTGATGAATGATGACCCCTTGCCAACCGATTGGGTCGGTCGTCCTTGGGCGCTGCACAACGGATTTTTGGCAAGTTCTGAGCAAAGCGACTGGATTTTGGGAATAGATGCGGATACCCAACCCCAGCCCGGTCTAGTGGCAAGTTTGCTGGAAACTGCGATCGCTCACAATTACGATTTGATTTCTCTATCGCCCCAGTTCATCTTGAGCTATCCAGGTGAGATTTGGTTGCAGCCTGCCTTGTTGATGACGCTAGTGTATCGGTTTGGGGCAGCCGGAGAAACGAGCAATCCTCCAGAGCGGGTGATGGCAAATGGACAATGCTTTTTTTGTCGGCGATCGCTCCTAGTCCAAGTGAATGGCTACACCAGCGCCAAGCGATCATTCTGTGACGATGTGACTCTGGCGAGAGAAATTGCCGCCCAAGGTGCAAAAGTCGGCTTTTTGGATGGAGCCAACGTCTTAAAAGTGCGGATGTATGAAGGCGCAGCGGAAACCTGGAAAGAATGGGGGCGATCGCTGGATCTAAAAGATGCCGCTTCCCCCGCCCAAGTGTGGGGCGATTGGTTGCTATTACTTCTGGTGCAGGGCTTACCGTTGCCCCTAACAATTTTGCTGTTAGTTCTG
>JBBSCL010000529.1:0-3240 GCA_038250345.1 Leptolyngbyales cyanobacterium | reverse complement strand
TTTAGTTTTGTGAGCATCATTCTTCTCAACATCTGCTGGAGCTAAAACTTTTATGAAACCAACAGTTGAAAATCCCAAACTTAACAAGAGTAAGCTCCCGCAAATCATTAAATAACGAGTTTTCATACCTCAAGATTCATCAAAATTTATGCCTTGGCGATCGCTACGGTTGTGCAACATCACTCAAACGTGTGATAGAAAAAACGCCGCACTCTGATTAACTAAGCCTCCAAATTCAGTTGCCAATTAATCAGTGTTTGAGTGAAGTATTCCATTTCAACGCATCCAATTAAAACCTTCCTGCTACCATTGTCTTGCTTAACTTTTACAAAATAGAAGAACGGCAAAATTACACGCTGTCAATTTTATTCAGAACAGTGCTCAAGGAAATGGTTGTGAACCTTAAAGACAGTTTTATATTACTTGCGAGTGGACTTGCAGTGGGTATCAGCCTAGCAGGATGCAACACCATCCCAACTCAAGATCAATCTGCTGCATCTAGTAGTGCTTCACCTTCTCCGGTTGCTCCTCCACTCAGTTCAACGTCTGCAACAAATCCTAGCCCTATTGTTTCAAAGGCAACGACTTCAATTAAACCCGAACCCTCTCAACGACCCTTGCCAATGGATTCGCCTCTGACGGTAGAAAAGTTGAAAAATGCGGAATACTTCTTTCTCGCAAAAGGACCCATCAAACTGATAAACGGTACATATACAGATAAAAGTACTCAACGAACCATCTCTTTAGATGAGGTTATGGCATATGGCGATTTAAACAAAGATGGTGTAAAAGATGCGGCGGCATCTCTTAGGGTAACTCTTCCCAACTCTGGCGACATTACTTATTTAGTAACAGTGATCAATGATCAGGGAAACCCTAAAAATATTTCTTCGGAGTTTGTAGGACCTCAAGTGAGAGTGAAAGCGATCGCAATTAAGCCTGACGCTACAATTGAAGCGAAAATCCAACAGTTTCGATCCGGCGACCCGGCTTGCTGTCCCAGTTTAGAAGTAATCCGATCATACAAGATTCGCGATTCAAAAGCACCTGTTGAGACGAAAGCTGCGCCTAAGAAATAGAGACCAAGCAGTTCTTATTCAAAGTTAATAAAAATTGAAAACTGATTCTACCAAGAAGCGTATGGTACTATTAGTTATCATTTTCCATCACGCAGAATTTATCATTTCTAATATTTTGATTGGTTTTGCGGACATGGATAAATGTAATTTTTTGTACACCCAACACTGCAAGTCTTCAAAAGTGGGTTGCATTGCTTTATTAATAATGCGATCGCATTTTTGAAAGTCTGGGCAGGTGATGATTAAGCGATCGAGGAGCTTATGGAATTACTAGCTTTTGTTCATACGGCTGTCCATTACGAAGATCCCACACCTGATCCAGAGGTGACATTGTTGGATCGAGAATATTTCAAGGCTTCGGGTTCTGCCTTGATGACGTTGGCAGGTGCTGCTGTGATAGCGCTATCAGTCGGCAGTGGAAATGCAATGGCAGCAAATACTTCCTATGGTGCAGGTGCATCTGGCGAAGAAGTGACTCATATTCAAAAAGCCTTAGGCATTTCAGCCGATGGCTCATATGGCGCTAAAACCGAAGCATCGGTAATGGATTTTCAAGTCCGTCAAGGCTTAAAGCAAGTGGATGGAATTGTTGGCAAGGAAACTGCAACGGCTTTGGGCTTAAACGAAAAGTATAAGCCTGTAGACTTGGGCGTTGTGGATACCAACAGCGGCATTGGCTTAAATGTTCGCAGTGGTCCAGGACTTGACTATCGGCGCATTGGCGGCTTGGAAGATGGCACCGTGGTAAATATCTATGGCGACGAAGTCGTCTCCTATGATTACAGTTGGCAGCGCGAGGCTTCTGGCGGCTGGGTTGCTACAGAGTATGTGGGTGACTACTACGAACCCACCAGCTACGAAGAAGTCAGTTATCACCATCATCATTATGATGATTACTATTACAGTCCCATATCTTACAGCGATGGCGGCGGCGTTGTCAGCACTAATAGCGGCATCGGTTTGAATATTCGCTCTGGTCCAGGGTTAGGGTATGCCATTGAAGATGGAGCTGACGATGGCACCTACTTGCCTACAGTCGATGGCACTGTTTACCAAGATGGATACGCTTGGGAACAACTTCCCGATGGTAACTGGTTCGCTGCGGACTATTTGGAGTAAATTTCACTTCTTTAACTGTTGCTGAATTCTTCTATGGGGGTACAGAAATTAACTTCTGCACCCCTTACTTGTTAGGTTCAATGGATGAGCGGCTCAAACGATTTTGCTGGATAAATGCTCTAACAGTGTCAGTGCTGGTGGCAAAACTATTGCGATCGCCCTCACCCGTCTCAGACCGCTTGGCAACCCCTTTATTTACGCCAATCATTTCTCCTTCGGCGTTCAACAACGGTCCGCCAGAATTTCCTGGTTTGAGTAAAACATCTGACTCCAAATCTCCATTCGAGCGAATTTTAAGCAAACGTCCTTCGGTCAACACTCCCGCCTCACCCAAAGGGCTACCGATCGCGCAAACCGATTGACCCACTTCGGCAACCTGATCAGTAGCTAGCGGCACAATGGGCAACACAACCTGAGTCTCAATCTGAACCAGCGCCAAATCGTTACGGCGATCGGTTGCGATTACCTGCCCATCGTAGCGGATACCTTCGAGGGTTTCGATGTAAAGCGATCGCTTACCTAGGCGGCTGACCACATGATCATTGGTCAACACCAACCCATCAGCACTGACAATGCTACCAGAGCCAATCTCTCGCCCTGCATAAACGGTAACCACTGCTGCACCTGCCGATTTGCACCCCGTAGCAGATAAGGGAATGATAGCTGAGGGAGCTTGCGCTACATCCAGTTCAGCTTGAATTGGATTACGACTATCTGCGTTCGGTGAAACTGGAAAAATGGCGGCTGGCAAGGAACCATAGGGCTGATTTAATTTAGCCTGCGGCACGTTACCAAAATCAGGAGCGCCCTGAATTGGCAAGAAAAAAGTAAAGATCCGCGCTGCCAAGATCAGACCAGCAGCCAAAAGTAAGCGTTTAAACCCCATTCAGTCCCAAACCACAATCAGTAGTGCCCTTGTATTAGAACAGTCGTTCTACTCTAGCATCATACTCTAACAATTTTTTGCTGATTGCAGGCGGGTTACTCTTCTACAGATTTGTTCTCTAAATCCATTTCGGATTTGCGAAAAAACCAGCGATTA
>JBBSCL010000528.1:0-3241 GCA_038250345.1 Leptolyngbyales cyanobacterium | reverse complement strand
GTGCGCTCGGCAATCATCAGCCCCGCCGCGATCTGCCAGGTGCCTGCAAATGCCAGCAGTGGCACAACCGCCGTGTTGATGATGTAGCCCAGAGTGGTGAGCCGCCAGTATTGTTTTGTGCGATCGCTGAGGTAGCCCGTTACCAATCGCAACCCATAGCCAATCAGTTCTCCCAGTCCTGCAATCAAGCCGACAGCGGTTCCACTGGCTCCCAAACTGCCCAAAAAAGCACCCGTAATGCTGCGTGCCCCTTCATAGGTGGCATCGGCGCACAGGCTGACCACACCCAGCAGCACGATAAACCGTAGAGCTTGAGTATTGGTAGACATAGATTTCAGTCTAGAAGATGAATAAGCCCGTTCATTATACGAATATCTGAACGGCACATCCTTGAGTTGATATTGATATGATTTCAACACGCTGGAGTCAGTCAGAGCAGCTTGCGATCGCTCACGTCATATAACGGTGCCCATCACCAGCGCAGATACTCTTTGAATCACAACCGATCAACTTTTGGCGGGTCGGTGTGCCTAGGCTTTGTCAAACAGCCTATCCAAGCGTTGAGCGAATGCAAATTTTTTTGGAAAAGCGATCTTCAAGCTTGCAACACCTTCACTAAAAGCAGTCTAAGCTGCTAGCTACCCTTGATCTGACATTTTTTGGGATCAGCCAGTCCTAAGTATCGACAATGTCAGATTGAAGCGCTACCTTGATAGTAGAAACAAACTCCGACCAACGGAGGCACCACTATGCCCGATAGCAATCATCAAACGTTTGCTGATTGCTCGGTTTCTGTTCAGTAAGGCTGAAGGGGAAATGCTATGGCTACCAACATTCTGGACAATATTGATCTACGTAATCTGGGGGAATTGCTGCAACAGGCGCGTAAGAAGTGCGGGATGACTCAGGCGGATGCAGCTAAGGTGATTGATGCTGCGCGTACTACCATCGTTGCGATTGAAAAAGGAGAACGTCGTCTCAAACCAAATGAGTTGATTAAATTGGCTCGTGCCTACGGGCGAGCCATTAGTGATTTTGTTAGACCTAGCCCTCTTGTTGAGCCATTCGAGCTACAATTTCGGGCTGCCTATCAGCGTAGCGAACAGGAGGAAGCGCAAATTGCTCCCGTCATCCATCACTTTGAGGATGTATGCCGAGATTATCTAGAGCTTGAGAAGATCGTCGATGCGCCCCTTCCTCGTAATTATCCTCAAGAGTATGACGTAGCAAGTATGCCAATAGAGGCTGCTGCGGAAAGCATTGCGATCGCAGAACGACAGCGACTTGGACTTGGTGATGGACCGATTCCACTTTTGAGAGATGTTTTAGAACAGAATGTAGGACTTCGTATTTTCTATCTAGAGATGCCCTCAAAATATTCAGCTTTCTATAGCTATGATGAGCAACTCGGTGGATGTATAGCGATTAATGCTAATCACCCAGAAGATCGAAGACGTTGGTCATTAGCTCATGAATACCTACACTTTCTTGTCCATCGGCGAAAGCCAGTCATTGACTATGAAAACCAGTACCAAAGGAAGCCAGAGAGCGAACGGTTAGCTGACACTTTTCCCGATTACTTCCTAATGCCGACCAGTGGTCTGCTGAAGCGCTTCAACGATATGTATCGTACCCATAGCAAGTTCACTCCAACTAATTTGTTTACTCTTGCCCACTACTATGGGGTATCTATAGAAGCCCTTATCTATCGGTTGGAAGAACTGGGGCTTTTACCATCTGGCACTTGGAATCGGTTGCGCGATCGAGGATTGAAAGTAAGGAAAGTACAGCAAGAGTTAGGCTTAGAAAAAATTCAACAGCGCACTGATACAGTGCCAATTCACTATCAACACCTGGCAATTGAGGCTTTAGATCAAGGACTGATCACTGAAGGGCGATTTGCAGATTTCCTTGGCGTTGATCGCTTGGAAGCTCGACGCATTGCAGAAGTATTGCGTGAACATTCAAGCGGGATAATTGAGGAAGCTGTTCATTTAGATTTGCGTCAAGCATGAAACTCTGGGAGATTAGTTATGCACATTAGACACTCCCATGTAGTTCTTGATGCTTGTTGCGTTCTGAACTTTTGTGCTTCGGGGCAATTCATCACCATTTTGAAATCTATCCCGGCTCAAGTTGTAGTAGCTGAAGTTGTCAGAGAGAAAGAACTCCTAACACTTCAACGCCTACAAGATGAGGAGAATGAAGGCGCAATTCAATTTGAGACAGCTATTAGACAAGGTTTACTCTTAGTCGTAGATTTTGAATCAGAATTAGAGGAAGAAACATTTGTAAACTATGCTTTTGAACTAGGTGATGATGGCGAATCTGCAACCTGTGCCATTGCGATTCACCGAGGGTGGGCAGTTGCTACCGACGATAAAAAAGCGGCTTCATTTTTTCAAAAAGAAGCACCTCATTTACAGGTTTTGTCAACTTTAGAAATAATCAAGAGTTGGTCAGAAGGAGGAAATTTTCCTTCGGCTGAATTACGCACTGCACTTAGAGCTATAAGAACTAAAGGAAGATATGTACCACATAGAAATCATCCTTTGCTTGGTTGGTGGGAAAATTTAATCCAGTAAGCTTAACAAGTTAAGAAGAGCTAATAAGCACTTTCGAGGGACTGAGCAAGGCTGCACAACAGGAGCAAGGCTATGTAACAAATCATTTAACCCAACTCTGGTTCTTTACTCCTTAATGCCATGCCCGAAATTCGCTTTCAAATTCAATGGTCGGATGGTTCTGAAGATATTTGCTATTCGCCTTCGCTGATTGTCAAAGAATACTTCACGCCGGAGACGGAGTACACGCTGGTGGATTTTGTGGCGCGATCGCAAACAGCCTTGAAAATTGCCAGCGATCGCGTGTAAGCAAAATATGGAATGCCCTGTAGCCTAGCGCTGAACCAACTGCATCAAATTGAAACCAAAGCCGCGCAGTATCAAAATCTGCCTGAAGCAACCGTCCAGGTTATACAATTTCTGGATTAAAACAAGCCTAACTGCCTCGATAGGTGCTGTATGCCCAGGGTGAAACCAGAAGCGGCACATGATAATGAACCTCAACATTGGCAATGCCAAATTGAATCGGCACTCGATTTAAGAAAGGTGGCGTTGGAGTTTCAATCGATTGACTAAGAAAGTATTCACCCACAATAAAAATGAGTTCATAGATGCCTACTTTAAAGTCGCTATCTGCTAATAAAGGAGAATTGGTTCGTCCATCATTGTTGGTCGAG
>JBBSCL010000527.1:0-3246 GCA_038250345.1 Leptolyngbyales cyanobacterium | reverse complement strand
TTATTCGTCAACGAAACCTTTGGTGGGCGCTCTCTTCAGCGCTGATTTTGGCTGGGTTGGCTGGTATGTTCATTTCCTGGCAGCAATTTGGTGCGCCTCTTCGTCCCAGTCTAGATTTTGTCGGTGGGACTCGCCTGCAATTTGAACTGGATTGCTCTAAACCAGGAGCCTGCGATCAGCCTGTAGACGTGGCGATTGTGCGGGAAATTTTGGCAACAGAAGGACATGCCAACAGCAGCATTCAAGCGATTACCGATCGCACCGGAAAACCTGTTGGGGTCACCATTCGTACGGCACCCCTAACTGGCGAAGAGCGCACAAAACTGCAAACTGCACTTAGCCAAAAAATCGGAGACTTTGACCCGACAAAAACTCAAATTGATACTGTTGGACCGGTGGTTGGACAACAGTTGTTTACATCAGGCTTACTAGCACTGCTCGTTTCATTCGCCGGAATTATAGTGTATATGAGCCTGCGGTTTCAGTTGGATTATGCCATCTTTGCGATCGTGGCGCTGTTTCACGATATCTTGATTACTACAGGCGTGTTTTCCATTTTAGGATTGGTCGCGGGTATTGAAGCAGATTCGCTATTTATTGTGGCACTGCTGACGATTGTGGGTTTCTCTGTCAACGACACCGTGGTCATTTACGATCGCATACGAGAAACAATCACCCTAAACCCCGATCGCCACATCGACGATATTGTAGATGCCGCCGTCAACCAAACCTTGGGACGCTCCATCAACACCACGCTAACCGTATTGCTCACTCTCTTTTCAATCTTCTTTTTTGGCGGCGAAACCCTCAAAAACTTTGCCCTTGCCCTGATCATCGGTTTCACCATGGGCGCTTATTCCAGCATCTTTATTGCCAGCACGTTATTAGCCCTGTGGCGCGAAAAAACGGGGCAAGCGTTCTCACCCAACCCCAGCTTAGATAGCATTGCTAGTTCCGATGAAGCATCCTCATAATCCGCTTGTGTTTGAACTTTTCTCGCTGCTGTTATGACTCAGCAGAACCAATCGCTTTCTCCTATTGGGCAAGCCGATCACGATCCGCTTTTTTTGGCGCAAGTCCAACGTCTGCATCAACTGACGGTCTACGGACGCTGGGTTTTTGCCAGTGTGCTGTGGATGACAGTCGGAATCCTTAGCCTTTGGGAGTTACGCTACCCAATTTCCTTAGCAATGGAATACTTTACTTGGGCTTCTCTGCGGTACGGGCTAGTGTTTAGCCGCATACCCGCCTTTGGGCTGTTTCTATGCATAGGAGTCACGCTATCCATCCTCGTATGGCAACTGCGAAACTGGCTGTTTGGTTTGCCCAAACGCGATCGCCACCGCCTAGAACAGCAAGTGCTTCGGATTCGGCACCAGGGCAACAGTCACCCATTGTGGAAGTGGGTGTGTCAATAAAGGGATGCAGAAGCCGGAGGTCATCAAAACCTCTGGCTTCTACGGAATTACAACCCATTGCCGATCAGGGTAAACGGTGCCCAAAAGTAAGGGCGGGCAAAGTTGCCGCGATCGCGGAGCAGCCCTAATCACTGTTGCGCTTTCAGCAATTCGTTGGCTTTCCTAGCCCAAGTTGCCGCATAGACTCCAATATTGGCAGTCTGCCGCGAAAATGCTGGCGGTGTTTTGCCTTCTGGGCTAACCCGTTCTGCGGCATTCAGCGCCAAAATCACGGCTGAGCCATCGGGTAGCCACATAAACATCGGACCACCGGAAGCGCCTGCCATCATATCGCAGTCGTGAGAAACCGTGCCTAGTTGTGATCCAAAGCCGCGAATGCTGCATCCTTTATGAACTCCAGCCGTTGCAGCAGGCATATCTTTGGGAAAGTCACTGGAGTAGCCTGCTAGATTGATCTGACCTTTAATCTGGTCTAAATCGAGAAAGGCATCGTTGAGCAGGATTTTTAGGGTGCCGTGGGTTGCTCCTAGAGGTTTGTCGAGCACGAGAAAAGCCCAGTCGTTGCCGCGATCATTTCGTGGATCAGTGGTTCCAAGAACGACCTTGGTCGCAAAGGCTGCGGCAGGGGCTTGACCGCCGATCAGATTGGGGCGAAAGCGGATTTTGTTGGTTGTGACCTGCTTGGTCTTCTTATCCAACACGCAGTGGGCATTGGTGACAACCAGGTTTTTGCCAATTAGACTACCCGTACAAATATTCGTCGTGGTCGCATTAACCGGAATCTCAATCCGCCCGATCGCCGACCAGGGATGTTTAGAGGAATTCATCGGGATGCGCTCGTCTTTGCCAAAGACATTCCGCCTGCCTTCAAAGGGAAACCGCGATCGCTCTAATTGAGCGGGTATAAACCCTGCTGTTGTGTTCAAGCCCAGCCCTAGTTTGTTGGCGGGAACCGCCGGAGCCGAAGGAGGCGTTGTATCAGCCTGGGACAGCAGCGCGGGGGCGATGACCCAGAAACCTGCTAAACCAACGATCAACTGAATAGACTTGTGCATGGTTAACTCTTGAATGAAGGATAATCAACGATGATTGGATTGTCAATGACACGCAATGTGCGACTTTGCTGAAATCCTGCAAAGACTACCCTCACCCTAGCCCTCTCCCATTGGGAGAGGGAACCAGAAATGTCTGAAAGCCCTTCTCCTTGGGGAGAAGGGTTGGGATGAGGGCAAATTAGTTGCACATCACGTACGACTATAAGCTGTTGCCGATCAGGGTAAACGGTGCCCAAAAGTAAGGGCGGGCAAAGTTGCCGCCCTCGCGAATGAGAGATAGTTGAGCTTGGCGCAATGCTTCAGCTTTGGTCATCGGTTTTTGGGCAGTGCCGGCTGCCAGAGTGCGATAAAACTCAGCCATCAACACACTCGTACTCGCATCATCCACGCTCCAGAGGGAAGCCATCACTGCCTTAGCACCATTACTCAAAAAATAGGAGCTAAGCCCAGAGATTTCTATTCCGTCTTGATCCCCGCCCAACGCCGTTTCGCAGGCAGACAGCACCACCAGATGAATATTGCTCAAATCTTGCAGGGTTTTGATTTCCGGGATGGTGAGTTTCTCGCCGCTGCCCAACACGAGAAAAGAATCTTCCGGGCGACCCGCGACAAACTTCCCGTGAGTGGCGATATGCAAGATTTTGTGACCCACCAAATTATCTCGCAGGGCGCGAAAGGTAAACGCTTGGTTGAGGAATTTTGAGCCAGAAAAACCATTGTTTGATGGAGTCTGAGATTTTTGTTGGATAATCGCGTTGAGTTCCGCAGGCACA
>JBBSCL010000526.1:0-3262 GCA_038250345.1 Leptolyngbyales cyanobacterium | reverse complement strand
GGTGAGAACTTGCCCGATTGTATTCCTGCAATTGCCGTTACCACCTTAAACGTGCTACCTGGCGGATATCCTTGAAGTGCCCGATTCAAAAATGGATTTTCCTGACTCTGCAACTGTTGCCATTCCTGTTTGGTAATGCGCCGGGTGAACAAGTTGGGATCAAAGGTGGGACCACTTGCTAACGCCAGCACAGCACCAGTTTTAATATCTAACACCGCGATCGCGCCACGACGATTTGCTAGCGCTTTTTCAGCCGTTTTTTGTAAATTTGAGTCTAAAGTCAGCCGGACAGATTGTCCAGAAATAGCAGGCTTTAAGCCAAGGCTGTTGACTTGTCGTCCCGTCGCATCGACTTCAACCAGTTGCCCACCCCAAACCCCTTGCAGTTTAGAATTTGCCAGTCTTTCAATGCCCATTTGCCCAACCAGCATACCCATAGAATAATCTGGATGAGCTTTTAGGTCTTTTTCAGTCACCTCACCGATGTAGCCCAGCACATGAGCAGCCAGTTTGCCATTGGGGTAGTATCGACTAGACTCTCCTCGGATTTCTAACCCAGGAAAATAGGTAGCCTGTTCCGCAAGAGCAATAAAAGCGCTGAGTGATAAATTGCGGCTAATTCGCACGGGCACTGCCGACCGAAATCCAGTTTGTTTGAGCTTTTCGAGGATCTCTTCTGCTGGAATTTTGAGAATTGGCGCGAGGCGCTTTGCGGTGGTTGCCCAAGCTTCTTTAGACTGCTCACGGGGGCGAAGATACACAGAGCGTGCCAAACGATTGGCTGCTAATAATCCGCCGCGCCGATCCAAAATGTTGCCCCGGTCGGCAGGCATTGGCATCAAAACGACTCGGTTTTGCTCAGCCCGTTGTCGATGTGCTGCGCCTTGAATCAGTTGTAGTTGAGCTAATCTCAGCCCACAGGCACCGATCATCAAGAAAGTCATAGCCATTAAGCCGATCGCCCGGTGCGATCGCTGGGTTAATGGCACATTGATGAAACGGCTTTTTGTAACAAAGGACAATCCAGTAGCCATTGCTGCTCTTCACCAGAAATAGCATTGTTGGGAAAGATAAGATATATTGACCAACGGCAGCATCAAGCAATATGAAACGTGCCGAACGAGTGATGCATCACCTAAAAGGATGGCTTAAAAGACAAGGACTGCCATCCTGTAGCTTGCTTCCCACAGGATAGGATCTGAAAATTCAGCGCTGATCCAAATACTGCGCTGAATTTTCTGCTGAGCATGACCAATTAGGGACTTTTCAGACATCCTCTAATTATTTAGTAACAGATTATTTAGTAACCAAGAAACCTGATAATCCATACCATTCAGTATGCGCTAAGTCAAAATAAACAAGAGTTTGTCGGAATACGTTTATGCAATCCTTATCAAATTTCTCAAACTAAAAAGAGGATCAGGATATTTAATACCTCAAGCTTCGGATGAACAATCTCACACATAACTGACCGCAATTGCACGATCTGTCCACTCATTTTGATAGAAGAAAACAGGGATTTTTGCGATCGCTAGTTGCAAATGTCCGCTGATCTGTTAGCTTGGGCAGAGCTTAGAACGATCTAAGCATTCAACGAAGGAACAAAACTTGTGCAATGTTCCTTCCAAACTTGGTAAACATAGTAGAGCGTGGAAACTAGACGATGCTCATGAACCCCGAAGTAAAGGTTTTTAACCCTTCTAATATTTTGGATAGTGTTTCGACCGCTAGCCTAAGTCAAGATATTGACAACGCTTTGCAGGCTGGAGTCAAGCAAATGCTGATAGATTTACAAGGTGTAACATTTATCGATAGCTCTGGATTAGGTGGGTTAGTCAGTTCATTTAAATCAGTTCGCTCATCTGGCGGAAAAATCTCCTTGTGTTCAATTAACGAACAGCCAAGGATGCTACTGGAAATTACTGGAATAGATCAAGTATTTGATATTTATCCCAGTCAGCAAGAGTTTGCTCAAAGTTTTGCCTCAACATAAGACTTCACGGGTGCAGCCGCTACTAAAATCCTTGTCCCAACGTTATTACTGAAGAACTTACACAATGAATCTGGAAATTAACGGCTACCCCCACCCACTCTGCGTTTGGGCAATCCTTCTTTTGCAGCAATAGCAGCAATGCTAGAGAACCCAAACTTTTGAGCATCGTTCTGCATGAGTGATAACTCACCATCTGACTCTGGAGAGAATGAGGCAGCAGCCACAGAGCAAGGCAACAACAAACCGAGAGCTACAAAACTCAACCATGCAAAATAAGTAGCGTTGAGAAACTTGCAAGACATGAAGGCTACTCCTTAAAAGCAAAATAAGTGGGGGCTTCTAAAGATAAATTACGGGTAAATTTAAGAAATTACGCACTTGGAGAAAATTTCCGTCTGCAATAACCAAGTTGATCACACAGAGAAATTTCAGCAGTTGAAGCTAACCTTTGATGCAACTGACTTGCTTTAGAGAAAGGCACAGAGGCAGATATGGAGATGGTTAAGGGTTCATGGGTCTGGCGATCGCGCCTCTTTGAAACCTCTTCAAACCAAATATTTCTTAATAATACCGTCAGCCGACTTAGGAGATGCTCCAACGTCGTCGCCAACTGGAAGTAGATTCTAGCTGAGACTGATGTTGCTCTTGGGTCTGACGTTGCAAAATGGTTTCGGCTGAGTCGCTGAGGCTGCGATCGCGATAGGGGATCGCAGCACGGGTTTGCAAATGCTCCTGTTCTAATTGGGAAAGCGGATGGAGCGGGAGTTGAAAGCTACCAACCGTACCGTGAGACCAGTCATCAGGCTGATGAACCACGCTCAAAGGAATTGTGCCAATTTTCAAGCCTGCTTCTAGCATTGCGGCGCGCACGGATGCGGAGCGGGAATAAGTCGCCAGTTTGCCCGTCCCAGCGAGACATTGAACCACTAGGGTGAAAAAATCTACCGTCCACAATTGCGGACAGCGACGCGGCGAGAATGGATCAAAAAAGATCGCATCTGCTTGAAAATCAATCTGGCAAAGTTGTTGAATCGTTTGACGCGCATCACCGATCAGCAGGGTGGCATTTAAATTTTCAGTGGTGTAATGCTGCTGTTGGGCGATCGCTTTCAAGACTTCCTGTACTGGGGATGACCAGATGTTGATCAGAGGTGGGGCGATCGCGGCTTGGGGCACACTGATGTCTAGCTCTAGGGCATAGAGTGTCACCTGACAGTCAGGGTTCACTGTCCAAATTACTTCTAAAGCAGCAGCAGTGTTATATCCCAG
>JBBSCL010000525.1:0-3268 GCA_038250345.1 Leptolyngbyales cyanobacterium | reverse complement strand
TGACTTGCATTTATCTAAGCCAGCAAGACCGTGCACTGAGTGCCATAAGCTGCCCAACAAATCGTTGCAGCGGCGGAACAGAGATTATAGAGAAGATCCGAAAGTTATCTGCCGCCGCTGAACTCAATCGTTGTGCCGCTTACATTTCGAGTTATGGTAGTTCCGAAAGTAATTTTTCAAGATAAAGTACTTTGTGTGTGGGACTGTGACTAGCATATTGAGCAGAGCAAACTCGATGTGAATTATTGCAAATATGCTAAATCAAGAGCAAACTCAACTGATTGCAATCCTGAGATCGCTCATCCAGCTTACAGAGGGCGAAGCGGCTCAAGCAGTTTGCTTATTTCAAACCCATACCTTGAACCGAAGTGAATTTTTCGTTCGTGCAGGGGATGTGCCTCAAGCGATTGGATTCGTACTCTCTGGCATTCTACGCTTATACTACGTTGATTCTGACGGCAATGAGTCTACGAAATCATTTTGTGCTGAAAATAGTTTTGTGGCGGCGTATAGCGCATTGCTCATGAGACAGCCTTCTCGACTTTTCATTCAAGCGCTGGAAGATGCCAAGCTATTGATTGCCGATTATTCAACTTATCGATCGCTTGCAGAATCTCAGATGAGCTTGCAGCAGTTGAATTGCAAAATTGCAGAATCTCTCTTCATCAAGAAGGAACGGCGGGAAAGCGCTTTTCTGTTAGATGATGCTAAAACTCGCTACCTCAGTTTCTTAGAGGAATATCCTGGGTTAGAAGCGCGGCTCAAACAATATCACATTGCCTCTTATCTCGGTATGACTTCAGTGACCCTAAGCCGGATTCGCACCCACCTAAAATCGCATTAACCTATGTTAATGCTTTCTCACAAGCTCCCGTTTAAGATGACTGGAAATGTCATGGACTGGAGGAAGTTGTGAAGACTGCTCACCATACCGTTCTGATTACAGGCGGAACATCAGGAATTGGATTGGGGCTGGCAAAACGGTTTCTGATAGAGGGGAATACTGTGATCCTTACAGGGAAAGATGCCCACAAAGCGGAAGCAGTGAAGCACGAATTGCCAGCACTGACTGTAGAGCTTGCTGACATGCGCGATCGCCCAGCGCTCGAAAAGTTGGTTTATCACTATCCTGATATCAACATCCTGATTAATAATGCAGGCGTTCAATATAACTATGAATTTGCCGATTCTGCGATCGTACCAGAGCAAATTACCACCGAACTCGATATCAACTTGCTCAGTCCTTTGCATCTGACCAAGCTGCTTTTGCCGCAGCTTTTGAATCATCCGACGGCTGCCATCATCAACGTGTCATCTGGCTTAGGCATCGTACCGAAACAAAGTGCCCCAGTCTATTGTGCCAGTAAAGCTGCACTACATAGTTTTACTAAGGCATTGCGCTGGCAGCTTGAAGGAACTTCTGTTCGAGTATTTGAGATCATTCCGCCGATTGTAGATACTGCTATGACGCGAGGACGGGGACGCGGCAAAATCACTCCGGAGGCATTGGTTCAAGAATTCTGGCACGATTTTAGCAATGACCGCTATGAGATGCGGATTGGCAAAACGAAATTGCTCTTTGTGCTTCAGCGTCTCATGCCATCCCTTGCAGAGCGGATCATGCGTCCTGGACTCTGACAATCTATTCTTACAAGAATTTACTCATGAATAAACCACTCCAAGTGCGTCGCCTCAAACCTTTTGCACTATTTGCTGCCTTCGTAATTCAGTTTGGTTACAGTACGATCAATCCCATTATGCCAACATTGGTTGGACGCTATGGTGGGAATGCGCTAGAGATTGGGTTGCTTTATTCTGCACTTTGGCTAGCGCAATTCCTGACGGTTCCGGGGCTGGGAACGCTCAGCGATCGCATCGGACGGCGACCCATTTTACTGCTTTGTCTATTTGGTGGCAGTCTCGGATTCTTGATCTTGAGTTTGGGAAGCGCATTGTGGGCAATGTTCGCAGGGCTAGTAATTTTCGGGCTGTTTGATGGTGTGCCAGGTGCCGTATTTGCTTCTGTTGCCGATATCACTCAGTCATCGGCGCGAACTCATAACTTCGCAACCGTGAACGCTGCGATCGCGCTAGGTTTCATATTAGGTCCTTTATTAGGTGCGCGATTAGTCCAAGTCAGCCCTGAAGTACCGCTTTACATGGTAGACACAATGCTACTTGTAACGCTAGTTTGGGGTTGTGTGACCCTGCCTGAAACACTGCCAAAACCACAAAATTTATCGCCGTTGCAACTTTCTTCTCTCAATCCCTTTGCTCAGCTATCGACCCTCTTTCAATCCACACAGTTGCGCTGGCTGCTGCCGAGCTTCTTGATTTTGGCAATGATGCCCTTTGCACTCGTTCCCAATTTGCCAATTCTGACTCGCGACCTTTTTGGTTGGACACCCGATCGGGTTGCACCTCTGTTTGCAATTTTTGGAATTGTTAATATTTTGGATCAAATGGTTCTTCTGCCATTGCTGCTGCCCCGTTTAGGGGAGGTTCGTCTTGCCATCATTGGGGCATTTTTAGCCGCGATCGCTTTTTTGGTATTCGCACTGGTTTCAATCACAAACATGGCTTCCTTATTGTACGTCGCCGTATTTTTATTCGCGTTGGGTCAACTATTAGCCGTTACATCATTAACTGGCTTAATGTCTAGGCTAACTGAGCTAGAGATTCAAGGATCAATGCAAGGTGGACTTCAGGCATTGCAAGCACTGGGAGGAATCAGCGCACCCTTATGGGTCAGTTGGCTTTACAGTCGAGTGAGCGCTTCTACCCCTTACTGGTTTGGTATGGTTCTACTACTCTTGAGTGGGTTATGCATGATGCTTGCAATTCCCAATCTGCGCGATTCTAGCGGGAAAACACTTGTATAGTCGTGTATTACGCGGCACAACGGTGCCCATGCACACTGACCGTAAAGAGGTTATCGAGAATTAGCTAAGGTTGCTAGCGGCGGGTGATGGGCACCGTTATGCCGCCAGCCAGAAAGTCAATCAATCCGGTTCTTCAGTGTTATTGTCCAACCGAACCTCAACGCCAACGAGAATGGGTCGATAAATACGAAAGTCAATGTGATTTGCAACGGTTGTGCGGACTTATCGGTGTTGGCTTTAGCAAAGGTAATTGCTCAACTCAGGGGGAATAAGGATTCCAGGGGATTTAAGGCAGCCAGGATAGACTCAAAAGCAGACAAACCTTGTCGTCTTCCGGTATTGACAACAGAACGGACTGCTGCAAACAGATCTCTGCCCCACTCAGA
>JBBSCL010000524.1:0-3268 GCA_038250345.1 Leptolyngbyales cyanobacterium | reverse complement strand
GCTACTGCTGTTTTGGGTAACTACACTACCCGCTATGCCAGAGAATGCAGCGATCGCGTCTTGCACTCTTCCCCAAACGCTTTGATCCGGATCTTGCCCAGTCAATTCGCGGGTTCCCAAAACTTCCAAAACGCCTTTGAGCTGCTCTTGATGGGCACGACTTTCAAAGTTAAAAGTATTCAGTGGGGTGATGGCAGCTTCAACATCAGCACCTACTACTTGAGCCGCTTTGTGAACGATGACTCCAGACATAAACTGAGCGTGTTTCAGCAGTTCGTGTTGAACTACCTTTTCATATAAACTCAATTCTGAACCCTTCATTAACTCTTGAATCTTCTGAACCAGTTCTTGAGTTTTTTCAGAAGGCTCTTCTTGAATTCCATATTGAACGATAACAGTTTCTACAATGCCAACATTTTTTTCATCATCCGCGATCATGTGTTGAAAGCGATCGCGCATTTCAGCATCATCACACGCTTTGAGAAACTCTTTTTCGTTTTCGATGATCAGGTTCTGAACTGCACGAATATCTGCCAGTTTTACAGCGATCGCGGTTCGTTTGGTGTCATTTAAAGTCAAAACCATTTCAGTGTTCTCCTTATTGTGATGAGTCTTATCAACGTAGATATTCACAGTGTGCAGCGGTCAAAAGGATGCTCCATCTGTCATGCGATAGAGCATTTAAAATTAAAACAGGACTTACGCAAATCAACCGAAATTTGCCCCCCACCCCCCAATTCTGGGGGAGCTAGAGATCAAAGTCCCCCAGAATTGGGGGATTTAGGGGGCGAGTGCGTAAGTCCTATAAAAGATAGATCGCTCTGGGAAAGGGTTTTGACATGAGCGCTCAGCCGAACGATGAACACAGTTTTTACGTTGTTTTAGGAAAGTCGCAGATTGCGTTAAGTCTTTAGAAAATATTCAATCCAATGGCGATCGCGATTTTTGGATCTTTTCAACGAGTTTCTTCACGGAACTGCAAGATAGAAGTATGGTTGAATACAGGTCAAGCAGCCATCATGGAGGAATAAACAATGTCGCTAGAACGCCGTCTGTTTCGGGATATGTTTGCGCCTGATGAAGTGGTGGTATTGCGTCAACCTTGTTTTACGATGGGGCGCTTTTTTGAACCGGGAAAATATTTAGTCGGTGAGTTGCCTGACACGGCGTTTGAAATGGGACTGGTGGATAAGTTGCCGCCTGTGCGGGGTAACAGTGCTGAAGTGATCCAAATTGATACTCCACAGGCTGATCAATAACTAACAGTGAGCGATTCCTACGGTTGGATAGATGAGGCTTTAAGTGCGATTCATCGAGCAAATTGGTATCGATCGCCCAAGTTGATCGCTGGTCGTGCAGGTGCAGTGGTGCAGCTAGACGGGCGATCGGTGATCAACTTTGCCAGCAATGACTACTTAGGCTTGGCGGGAGATGAGCGGCTGATCCAAGCAGCGATCGCGGCGACCCAAGAATATGGCACCGGCAGTACAGGATCGCGGCTGATTACTGGACATCGACAACTGCATCAAGACTTAGAACGGGCGATCGCCCAGTTGAAACAAACCGAAGACGCGATCGTTTTCAGCTCTGGATATTTGGCAAATTTAGGCGCGATCGCCGCGCTAGTTGGCAAACGTGATCTTATTCTGTCGGATCAATACAATCACTCCAGTCTGCGGAATGGTGCCATTCTCAGCGGCGCAACCCTGCGAGATTATGCCCATTGCAATGTAGAAAATGTGCGAGAAATTTTGCAGCAGCAGCGCGATCGCCATCGTCGTTGCCTGATACTAACCGATAGCATCTTCAGCATGGATGGCGACCTCTGCCCGTTGCCTCAATTGCTCGACCTAGCCGACGAATTTGACAGTATGCTGCTTGTCGATGAAGCTCATGCAACCGGCGTTTTGGGTGCTAGTGGCTCTGGTAGCGTTGAACATTTTGGCTGCACCGGACGACCCATCATTCAAATGGGCACCCTCAGCAAAGCCCTCGGCAGTCTTGGCGGCTATGTCGCAGGTTCCGCGCCCTTGATCGACTTTTTGCGAAACCGCGCCGCTAGCTGGATCTATACGACCGGGCTTTCTCCCGCTGACACGGCGGCGGCGCTTACAGCAATTTGCATCATTACTGAAGACCGCGATTCCCAAAGCGATCGTTTCACGAATCGCCGCGAAACTCTTTGGCAAAACGTCAACTGGCTCAAACAAAACCTCAGTGACCACTTCAGAGCGTTACTCCCCTCCGACTCACCTATTCTTTGCCTGCAAGTCGATCGCCCTACTACAGCGCTTCAAATCAGTAGCGATCTCTTGAAGCAAGGTTTGTTTGTGCCTGCGATTCGCCCGCCAACGGTGCCTACCAGCCGACTCCGCATTACTGTCATGGCAACTCACCAACCCACCCAGCTTGAACACTTGGCTGCGTCGCTGCACCGCATTTTCCCCTCGCCATAGTTCCACTTATGAACTTAATACAGGTTCCTAAGCCCATCGTGTTATACTTTGACCACAAGGGTATGTAGCTCAGTGGATAGAGCATCAGGTTCCGGTCCTGAGGGTCGGGGGTTCGAGTCCCTCCATGCTCGTTGAGGTTTGGGCGGAGTGTAGATCAAATAAAGTTGATCCGCACTCCAGTTTTTTTGGATGCCCACTAGTTTTTGCCAGCTTGCACGATGGTTGTGGTTGTGCCGACTGTGCTAAATAAGCGCTGCTGAGACATGAGCATTGCTTTAAGTGAGGGCGCATTGACGATGTAAGCATTGAAGGTTGCTGATGCGGTGCTTTTCACAAACGGAAAAGGATTCTGTTTGGCAATTCCCAAAAATACATCAATGTGATTTCCCTTGATTGCACTGCCTACATCACCCGCGTAAAAGTAGCCATCATGCACTGCTCGATCGCCAGAGGGCAAAGTGACACTCACTCCTCGCGCTGCTGGAATGTAAACAACCGAACCGATGGGAATTAGAGTTCGATCGACTGCGATCGTCCGGTAAGGCACCAGTTGATTGCCATTCGCCCCTTCCCCATAAGGTGTGTTGGAAAGTTTGAAGCGCACTCGGTTAGTCGCGCTGATATTCTTCAGAGTCGGGTAGTAGGGTGAACAATTCACTTGGTCTGCATCGCCACGACCTGCAAAGTTGTAAACGCCCAAAAGACTCTGACCGTTTGCAATTTGCACACTTCCTTCTAATGCAGCCGCGCACCAGTCTCGTTCCGACAATGCCACCCCTAATCTATTTCCTGTCGGATCAAGTAACGGGTAG
>JBBSCL010000523.1:0-3273 GCA_038250345.1 Leptolyngbyales cyanobacterium | reverse complement strand
ATCTGCCTAGGGCTGGCGGCAGCCAACTCTAAAAGAATATGCAGAAACATTGCAAACAGGCTTTTCACCTGACAGATGATGCCTTTGACGGTTAAATTCATAGGAGTCCAAATTTAAGTACTGCGTGGCTGGGTTCATATCCTGATGCTTGAACCGTTAATTGAACTGAAGGGAATCTCCAAAGCGTTTGGAGAGCAAATTGTACTCGACTCGGTTGATTTAACTATTTATCGCGGGGAAGCACTGGCAATTGTGGGTCCTTCTGGCACGGGCAAATCAACTATCCTCAGGATTATGGCGGGTTTGCTTGCGCCGGATGCAGGGGAAATTTGGGTGCAGGGGAAACGCCGTCAAGGGTTAATTGAAGATTCTGAAGATCCGATTGGCATTGGTATGGTATTTCAACAAGCGGCGCTGTTTGATTCTTTAACCGTGGATGAAAATGTCGGTTTTTTGCTATATGAACATTCAAACCTATCCCATCTAGAAATTCGGAAATTAGTCAGCCACCGATTAGAAATGGTGGGGCTGGCGAATATTGGCGATCGCTACCCGGCGCAGTTGTCGGGGGGAATGCGGAAACGAGTCAGCTTTGCCCGTGCCATTATGTCCAATCCAGCCAACACTAAAGATACGCCTGAAGTGCTGTTATATGATGAACCCACGGCGGGGCTTGACCCGATCGCGTCCACGGTAATCGAAGACTTGGTGCGTCAGCTTCAACAGATTCAAGGGGGCTGCGGCACGTATGTGATGGTGACCCACCAAGACAGCACCATTCGCCGAACCGCTGATCGGGTGATCATGCTCTATCGCGGCAAAGTGCAGTGGGAGGGCAAAATTGATCAAATTGATACAACCGACAATCCTTTAATCCGCCAATTTTTTAGCGGTAAGGTGGAAGGACCGATTCAAGTAGCGGGTTAATCATTGTGTGAGGGCAGCGTATGCGATCGCGAACAGTGCGAGAAGGTTCAGTAGGCTTGCTGATTTTGGCAGGCATTGGCTTATTTATTGGGATTGCCTTATGGCTTCAAGGCATTCAGGTTGGGAAACGAAGCTTTACAATTTTCATTGAATTTGCGAATGCTGTCGGGCTACAGGTTGGGGCACCCGTGCGTTATCGCGGAGTTACCGTAGGCAAAATTGTCGGAATTCGCCCCTTGCCCAACAAGGTTGAAGTTGAAGCAGAAATCTCTCCAGCCACCACTCTGATTCCTAAAGAGGTGATCGCTCAAGTCAACCAGTCGGGGCTAATTAGTCAAAGCGCGATCGAACTTACGCCCTTAACTCAACTCCCCGCTACCGTTAAAACCACCCCTTTAGCCAAGGATTGCACCCCAGGGCTTATTTTATGCAACCAGGCGCGTTTATCTGGCGAACCCGGATTTAGCATTGACGAATTAGGGCGCGCGACTATCCGATTTGCCAATCTGTACACTGATCCCAAGTTTTTTGCCAACGTCAACGGAGTCGTCAAAAACACCTCAGTTGCTGCCACAGAAATTGCTGCCCTCAGTCGCGAGTTTGCTCTGCTTGCAAAAGACGCTCGTTCAGAACTCAAAAACTTGTCCTCCTCGGCTCAAGCCATTACTCAAACCGCCAACCAACTCGGTGCAACGGCTGCTCAGGTGAATAGCCTGCTGTCAACGAACCGAGCTACCCTGGTTTCCACTCTAGACAACATCAATGCCACCAGCAGCGACCTGCGGGTTTCTGTTGGCAAACTGGGTACGGTGCTAGGCAAGGTTGAGCAGGGCGAATTCATCCAAAATCTAGAAACGCTCTCTGCCAATGCTGCTAAAGCTTCGACCAACTTAAGAGCCGCAAGTGATGCACTTAACAGTCCTGCTAATCTGCTAGTGCTGCAACAAACGTTGGATTCTGCCAGGGCAACGTTTCAAAATGCTCAGAAAATTACCGCTGATTTGGATGAATTAACCGGAGATCCAAAATTTCGGAGTAACTTAAAAAATCTGGTCAATGGATTGAGTGGTTTGGTATCCTCAACCCAACAGCTTCAGCAACAAACCCAAACGGCTCAGATTCTTGTGCCGATCGCTGCTTCTTTAAATCATCCTGCCCAAGCTCCTCAGCCCCCTAACGCCGACACGCTGCCCAGCAACAAACTTCCTTTACAACAGCAAGACGTTACCCAGGAATAGGTCAGGCTGAGCAAAGCCATAGTCCTAGGCTTTCAAGACTGCCTCCGTTCTCTGTTCTTTCCACTCTAGAATTAACAATCGCTATTCGTCTGTTTGCTGAATCTGCTGTTGAATGCGGGAGCTTAAGGGGCTGTGTTTGGAGGCAAGGCGAGCTTTGCCGGAGGCTGCCCAATCCTGCATCAGTTGAATTTGCTCTTGGGCAGTGCGGGCAAGAGGCACCATTTGGCTGGCGGCTTCCAAAATATCATCGGTGGTAAAGTCGCGGTTTTGGCTAAAGCCAATGTGCATCGCTTCCACTAACGTTTGCTCAATCTCTGCCCCAGAAAAATCGGGGGTTTCGTAAGCAAGGCGATCGCAGTCGTAGCTTTTGAGCGTGTGGGGACGCAGCCGTTCTAAATGGACGGCAAAAATGGCGCGGCGTTCTTCTTGACTAGGCAACCCCACAAAAAAGATTTCGTCAAATCGTCCTTTTCGCAGCATCTCTGGCGGCAGTGCTTGAATGTTGTTGGCAGTGGCGACGACAAAAACAGGCGTACTCTTTTCTGCCATCCAGGTGACAAAAGTGCCAAACACCCGGCTGGTGGTGCCCGCATCGCCGCGACTATCTAACCCCGAAAACGCCTTATCAATTTCGTCGATCCACAAAATGCAGGGAGCCAAAGCTTCTGCGAGTTGAATCATCTGGCGGGTGCGCGATTCCGATTCTCCGACTAATCCGGCAAACAGGCGACCAACATCGAGCCTTAGTAAGGGCAGGTGCCAGTGATGGGCGATCGCTTTTGCCGTGAGAGATTTACCTGTGCCTTGAATGCCGACCAGCAGCAACCCGCGTGGATGGGGCAAGCCGTATTGCCGGGCGCGATCGCTAAAAGCGCCGCCGCGCCTTAGCAGCCAGTCTTTCAAATTATCCAAGCCGCCAATGTCGGAAATGTTGGCGCTCGTGGGATAAAAATCTAAAATTTGAGTCTGGCGAATAATCTGGCGTTTTTCTTCTAAAATCAGTTCCACGTCTTCAAGACGAACTTCGCCGTGGGTGGCGATCGCGCGGGATAGCACTCGTCGAATGCGATCGATAGACAAGCCTTGGCAGGAGCGCACCAATTCATCT
>JBBSCL010000522.1:0-3280 GCA_038250345.1 Leptolyngbyales cyanobacterium | reverse complement strand
TTGCAGCATCGCCGATAAAATTTGGTGTCCGTCGCTGGGCAAAAAACAGGAGACGCTGACCCAGCAGTTACCAGAACTGAGACTGCCGTATTTTTTGACAATGCGATCGCGAAATTCGTTGTAGCCGCGTGGAAAAAAGCGTTTTTCCCGCATTCGCTTTGCTTCATCCAACGCCGAAGTGCCTTGAGAGGAGACTTGCCCACCCACCCAGTCGGTAATGTCTGTCAAACAAACTGTGCGCCCCGCAAGTAACCCTTCATAGGCGGCGGCAGTGCCAGCAAAACCAGCCCCCACAATTAATAGTTCACATTCAGCCGTTAATTCTGGCGGTTGAATCGGCGATCGCGCCTGTGCCTTCACATTTACCGATTGCCCAATGACACAGACAGTCGCTAGGGCATTGATCAGCAAAGCGCGATGCCAAAAACGGCAGGAGACGGCAAAATTCAGCATGGGTTAGTCAAACGGTTTTCTATAACAGCGCGATCGCCTCGATTATAGGAGGCGATCGCGGTTGGTGTGTTGGTTCCTGTTTGATGGCTATGCTAAATCGCTCAGCCGACCGGGGTTGGCAGCTCCAACTCTAGGTCTGCCATCAGGCGATCAAAATCGAAGCATTCAGACATGATTTGGTAAAGACACTGGATTTTAATCGGGTCGTGAATTCGGACTTGCCCGATCGCCCGATCGACAATTTCTACGGTGGTCAGGGTATCTAAATCTACAGACAGCACCGGAATTTCTAAATCTTCGGCGCGGCTGAGGACATCGGGATGAGGACGCATTTGCCCGGTTAACACTAAACACTGAGTGGAGGTTTCCAAGGCGGCAAGCTGAATATCCGTGCGATCGCCCCCAGTAATCACTGCCATATTGCGCCCTTTTTGAAGGTAGCGCAGCGCAGAGTTAACATTCATTGCACCGATCGCCAAGCTTTCTACCATCAAATCCAGGCGATCGCTGCGACACAACACCTCTGCCTGCAACTGTTCCACTAAGTCGCTCACGCTGACGCTCCGCAGCAACTCATTTCGGGGCATTAATCCAAATACCCGAATATTACGAGCTTCCAAATAGGGCTTAACGGTAGACTGCACTTCCTCAAGCCGATCTTTGGGAATATCGTTGATGAACACTCCGAGCAGGCGATCGCCCAACCGACGCTTTGCAGAGATCAGCGCCCCGACAATCAACAGCGAATGGAACCGCGCCACCAACAGTACGCCTGCATCTACAACCTCAGCCACCTGCTGCAAAGACAGATCAAACAAGCTGCCCTCCTCCAAATTAGAGGGACCTTCTAGCACCACCAAATCAGCCCCCTGCATCTGCAAATATTGGGTCAGCATAGTGGGATAGCTGATGGTGTTCTCGCCTCGAATCCGCTTTTGAATCGTAGAATCGGTTAATGGCAATATGGGAGACAATACGCGGCTGGAGGGCAACCCAAGAGTTTGTGCAACAAACTGCACATCCTCCTCAATAGGTTCGCCAGACACAGGTTTGCCAGACGAAGTGTAAAACGTGCCAAGAGGCTTGCCATAGGCAATATCTAGACCTCGTTCTTTCAACTGATGAGCAATGCTCAAAGCAGTCGCTGATTTGCCGCTATAAGCTTCGGTTGAACCGATTAATAGATACTTAGACTTTGGCACGCCTCTACTCCTGGTTTCAGTCGCTAACGAACAATGAAGAACTTCCGTCAGTTCATTGTACGGTAACCCATTTGTCTGCTACGTTTCTCAACAAGGTTTCCTGACTAGAAAAACCAGTTCGTAGAGGGAATGTAGAGTGCCGAAGTGGGAGTGGGCAATGCAGCCTTTTTTCCTGACATAAGGTACACTCTGAAACCCGATAACTGAAACCTGATACCTGATACCTAATACCTGACAAGGGGGAGCGGCTCTCTGTCCCTTTTATCGTTCCTTGGTCACTTCCCGCCGATTTACGTAGGTTTGTACAGGTTGCAAGGCTTTGAAGCCTGCCACTTCTGAAAGGGTGTAAAGCGGACGGTTTTTCACTTCTTCGTAAATCCGCCCAATGTATTCGCCGAGGATGCCGATGCTGAAAAGCTGCACGGCTCCTAGAAAAAAGACGGCAGCAGCCACGATCGCGTGTCCAGTGATGGGCGACTCTGGATGAAACAACCGCCAGTAAAGGACTAAAAATGCCATGACCAACGACATAACGGCTGAGAAAAAACCCAGGTAGGTAGAAAGGCGCAAAGGCACTGTGGAGAAGGAGACAAGCCCATTAGTGGCGAGAGCAAGCGATTTGCGAAAGGTATATTTCACGGTTCCGGCGTAACGGGGGTCACGTTCAAACAGTACGGCAGTTTGACGGAAGCCAATCCACGATCGCAGTCCTCGAATGTACCGATTGCGCTCTGGCATAGCGTTTAGCACATCGACGACTTGGCGATCGAGCAGACAAAAATCACCGGTATCAGTCGGAATCTCCACATCTGCCAATTGTTTGAGGATGCGATAGAACCCGTAGGCAGTCAGCCGCTTAAACCAGCTTTCACGGCGGCGTTGGATGCGTTGCGCGTAGACTACATCAAACCCCTGTTTCCACTGGTCAACCATGCTCGGAATCAGTTCAGGGGGATCTTGCAAATCTGCATCTAAGATGATAGCGACCTGTCCACGGGAAAAATTCAATCCGGCAGTGACAGCCGTTTGATGCCCAAAGTTACGGGCAAGGCTAATGTAGCAAACGCGCGGGTCTTGGTCGTGCAGGTCGCGCATCATGGCTAAAGAGCGATCGCGACTACCATCGTTGATCAAAATTAGTTCAACGGCTCCATCCATTTGATCCATCACCGCTTGGAGGCGACGATAAAGTTCTGGCAGCGTTTCTTCTTCGTTGTAAATCGGGACAATAAAAGAATATTTGAAGGACATAGATATAAAAAATAGGTAAAAAATTACCGATTCGGACAGATTTTATGTGGGAATCAAATCCTGTGAGGGCGCAGCATACCCTGCGGGAAGCAAGCTATGGGTAAGGATTTTCGAGTTACGTCAAGGTTTTTTACGAAATGCTACGCCCCTACCAATTCTCGCTCTGCTTACCTGCCCAACTTGTTAGGAATTCCCTCACATCCCCCTGGAATGGTGTCTCGTGTTTTAGAGCCGCCCCAAGCACAGCAATAGTGGCGCTGCTCTTCAGATAGCTGCATTGCATCGGTAAAGTCTGCGTTTTCAATCACGGCTCCAGTGTGTTTTCCCGTTCGATAATTGGGCGGTTCCAACCGGCTTCGAGGACTAGCATCTTC
>JBBSCL010000521.1:0-3299 GCA_038250345.1 Leptolyngbyales cyanobacterium | reverse complement strand
TGGTCACCCAATGCCGATCATTTCGTGATTAATTCATCCTTTGCTGCCGAAATTGCCCCAGCCCGAACCTTTGGCTTGGCTCACCAAATTGAGTATCTTCGTGCCAATGGATTGATTAAAGGGGGCAGTTTGGATAATGCGCTGGTCTGTAGTGCTGAAGGATGGGTTAATCCGCCTTTAAGATTTCCAAACGAGCCAGCGCGTCACAAACTTTTAGACTTAATAGGAGACTTAAGTTTATTGGACATTCCGACGGCTCATTTTATGGCGTACAAAGCCAGCCATTCTTTACATACCCAACTCGCGCGATCGCTCAACATGCTCCGCATCAAGCCACATGTAGCGCCACAATCATGATAAGGTCTGGGACTGAGCTAGCCAACCTATTTCACATCTCGACATCGCACGCTTATAAACTCCGCCCATGTCAACCCTTACTGATGTCAATACTGCCGATATAGTGCCCACCCATAAAGAGGTTCCTGCCAATCTTGAAACAGACGCTTCAACGAATGCTGTAGCATCCGGCACGACTTCTGGCGCGACTGTTTTATCGCTCGAAGACATTCAAAAACTACTGCCCCATCGTTATCCATTTGCTTTAGTCGATCGCATCATTGACTATATTCCTGGAAAGTGCGCCGTTGGCATTAAAAATGTCACCTTCAACGAACCCCATTTTCAAGGACACTTTCCGGGTCGCCCCATTATGCCGGGTGTGCTAATTGTGGAAGCAATGGCACAGGTGGGTGGAATCGTGCTGACCCAACTGGCAGATCTCCAAGGCGGTTTATTTATGTTTGCAGGGATTGATGGCGTTCGGTTTCGCCGTCCGGTTGTTCCAGGAGATCAACTGGTCATGACTGTGGAACTAATCAGCGTAAAACGCCGTCGGTTTGGCAAAATGCGAGGTCGTGCCGAAGTCGATGGGCAACTGGCAGCCGAAGGCGAATTCATGTTTTCGCTGGTAGACTAATGCGACTTGAGCTTCGAGTTTTTTCAACTCAAATTCAAAAGCTCATCATTTATCACTTATCACTTTTATGGCAACTCTGATTCATCCAACCGCAGTTATTCACCCCGGTGCCGAGCTACACCCTACTGTGAAGGTGGAACCCTACGCAGTGATTGGTGCCAAGGTAAAACTGGGAGCCGATACAGTGATTGGCTCTCATGTAGTGCTGGATGGATGGACAGAAATTGGAGAGCGAAATCAAATTTTTCCTGGAGCCGCGATCGGTCTGGCATCTCAAGATAAGAAATATGACGGAACAGAAAGCCTGGTCAAAATTGGCAACGACAATCGCATTCGAGAATACGTGACGATTAACTGTGCGACCTATGCCGATGAAATCACCCTGATTGGGAATGGCAATTTGATTATGGCGTATACTCACATTGCCCATAATTGTGTAATCGAAAATAATGTAATCATCACCAACGCGGTGTCTTTGGGTGGCGATGTTCACATTGAATCGGAAGCGCGCATTGGTGGCATGAGCGGAGTTCATCAAGGGGTGCGGATTGGGCGGCTAGCAATGGTCGGCGGCATGAGCCGGATTACTCGCGATGTTCCTCCCTATATGCTAGTTGAAGGACATGCCGCACGGGTGCGATCGCTCAATTTAGTGGGTCTGAAACGAGCCGGACTGATGGATATGGAAGAGGGAAAAGTCTTCCAGTCTTTAAAAAAAGCATTTCGGATACTTTATCGCTCCGATTTAACCGTTAACGAAGCAACAGAAAAATTAGAAACCTTACGTGACAACGACTATCTTCAACATCTCTATCAATTTCTGAAGCAATCTAAACAAGCAGGGCGACGAGGCTCTACTCCAGGCGCGAAATCCGATGAAACTGAAGAGTAGACTCGCTTGGATGCTCACTGCAACTGGCGATCGCCCCTGCCCCTATCGGTCACTCCCTACCTAATGAGCAACATTGTACGCATTTTTATCAGCACGGGTGAAGTTTCAGGAGACATGCAAGGAGCGCTGTTAGTAGAAGCTTTGCAGCGACACGCTCAAGCCAGAGGATTGCAGCTAGACATTTTGGCATTGGGCGGCGATCGCATGGCAAGCGCCGGAGCAAAACTTCTGGGACATACAACCGCGATCGGCTCCGTCGGCATTGTGGAATCACTGCGTTTCGTCCTACCCGTGCTAAAGGTACAGCGCCAAGTTAAACAGTACTTTAAACAGCATCCCCCTGACCTTGTCGTTTTAATCGACTACATGGGACCTAATTTGGCTTTCTGCGATTATTTATTGACCCATTCTCCTCAATTGCCCGTGGTCTACTACATTGCGCCTCAAGAGTGGGTTTGGGGAGACGACTGGGTTTGGGGAGTTAAATTTTTCCGCTCCGATTTGATCGTCCGGGCAACCCAGCGCGTGCTGGCAATTTTCCCTGAAGAAGCACGCTATTTTCAAAAAAAAGGGGCGAACGTTAGTTGGGTGGGGCATCCCTTAATCGATCGCCTGCAAACGGCACCCGATCGCGAAACCGCCCGTGCCGCATTAGGCATTCCCGCCGACCAAATTGCAGTCGTACTGTTACCCGCTTCTCGTCAGCAAGAAATTCACTACTTATTGCCCGTCATTTGCCAAGCCGCTCAAGCGCTCCAAAGCAAGCTACCCAAAATTCATTTTTGGATTCCCCTAGCCCTTGAAAAATATCGCCCCGCCATTGAGCAGGCAATTGAAACCTACGGACTCCGGGCAACCGTATTGGAAGATTCGTCTCACCAAACCCAACATGCCGACCCTCGCAGTGATGCGTCTACGACTTTGCGCGCGATCGCGGCGGCAGACTTGGCAATTACTAAATCGGGCACCGTCAATTTAGAAATTGCGCTACTCAACGTGCCACAGGTGGTGCTTTATAAAGTGAACTCAGTCACGGCTTGGATCTTGAAAGTATTCAAGTTTGCAGTGCCCTTTGTTTCACCTCCAAATTTAGTGATGATGAAGCCAATTGTGCCAGAGTTTTTGCAAGAGCAGGCAACGGCAGAAAACCTGCTCCAAGAGTCCCTCGACCTGCTTTTGAATCCCCAGCGTCGGCAAATAATGTTGGAAAACTATCAAGAAATGGCTGAAGCATTGGGTAAACCGGGAGCCTGCGATCGCGCCGCTGAAGAAATTTTAGACTTACTGCCATAGACTAATGACGCGATCGCGCCCTTAGTCTTGCTCAAAAGGTTTACCCAACGCTGCTGGAGGAGTGCTGTGAATCGCTTGACCAGCCGCACGAGCGATCGCTGGCGGAAACAGCTTCAGCGATCGCTCTAACCAATCACT
>JBBSCL010000520.1:0-3300 GCA_038250345.1 Leptolyngbyales cyanobacterium | reverse complement strand
TTCAGCGCCGAAGAAAACGTGCAAGTGCAGGTGCCTGAACCCGTCTATGCGGATGGCACTTCATTTGACCCCATTAATCGCCCCTTCAACATTACCGACGAAGAACTGACGGGTATGGGGAATGTGTTTGGGCTGGCTGGCAATAAGTACGGCTGGATGGTAGAGCTTGATCCAACAAATCCGAGCGACTACGGGACAAAGCACACTTGGCTGGGGCGATACCGTCATGAGGCAGTCGGGGTAAGGGTGGTAGCAGGCAAGCCACTGGCATTTTATTCGGGCTGCGATCGCCGGGGTGGTCATCTTTATAAATTTGTCAGCAAAGCCGCCGTCACCGATCCCAAAAATAAAGCCAACTCCAAACTGCTCAGCGATGGCATGCTCTATGTGGCGCAATTCCAGGCAGATGGCACCGGACGCTGGATTCCATTGACATCAACCACACCCATTGCACCGACTCCACCCACGTTCCTCAGCGGAGTCATGCTGCCCTTGCCCCAACGTCCAGAAGGGGGCATTTTTAAGGCAGATGACGATGTTCAAATTGAAGCATTTCAGAAAAAATATAAAACTCTGGGCGATCTTTATATGGGCAGTGAACTCGAAAAGCAAGGCGCTATTTTGGTGGATGCTCATTTTGCTGCCAATGCAGCAGGCGCAACCTGCACCGCCCGCCCCGAAGATACCCTAATTGCCCCAGATGGTTCGCTTTTCATTGCTTTTACTTCTGGCGGCATCAGCAAGGAAGACGGTAGCCCTGACATTCGCATCTTCAAAGGTCCTGATGGCAGTACGGCTTATGAATTTGGCTGGATCATGCGCCTTGCGGAAGTTGGCAATGAACCCAATGCGAAAACCTTTACCTGGGAAATGGCGGCAACCGGTGGCGAACCGGCGATCGGCGGACAAGGGTTTGCCAATCCCGACAACCTCGCCTTTGATGGTCAGGGTAATCTGTGGATGGTGACCGACATGTCATCTGACAAATTGAATCGGGAAGTGCTAGCCAACCGCCAAGAAAAAAGCGGAGTGCCAATCACCCCTTCCAGTCTGCGCGGCATTTACGGCAACAACGCCATCTGGTACATTCCCCAGTCAGGCGAAGGAGCCGGGCAGCCTTATTTATTTGGCATCGGACCGATGGATTGTGAAACGACAGGACCGTGCTTTACAGCAGGCGATTCCCTTTGGGATCGTGGAACGAATCGCGCGTTGTTCCTATCTATTCAGCATCCCGGTGAAGTCAACGGCACCCGCAAAGACATGGCAGCAGAAATGCGACAGTTTGCCATGCACACCACCGACGGCAAGGAATTCATGCAAACCCGCAAAGTTCCGATCGGTTCCAATTGGCCCAGCAAACAAGCCAACGATCCACCTAAACCCTCAGTGGTTGCCATTTACCCTCCTGCAAATGGGGCGATGGTCTAGCCGTTTAAAGATGAGCATCACTTGAGCTAGCTCAGGTGATGCTGCAAAAACGCCAGGGTGCGATCGCTTGCCAGTTCTGCGGCTTCTGCACGATAAGCCTCACTATCTACCCGACTGAAGGCATGGCTGACTCCGGCGTAGCTGTAGATCGTGACTAGCGGGTTGCCCTTCAGTGCTTGCTCAATGGTTGCTTGAGCATCTGGCGACACAAATTCGTCATTTTCCGCAAGATGTAGGATCAGCGGCTTTTGAATGCGGGTAGCTTCTGCCAAACTGCTTTCGATCGCCACGCCGTAATAGCTCACGTTGCAATCGGCATCGGTGCGGGTTGCCATCAGGTAAGCCAGTTTGCCGCCCAAGCAAAACCCAACGCTGCCAACTTTACCGCTACAGCCGGGATATTGCCGCAAAAAAGTGAGTGCTGCCTGCAAGTCTTCCACGCCCTTATCCACATCAAAGCGCCCATAAAAATCATAAGCTTTAGCCAGTTGATCCTCATACTGCGGATCAAGCTCTACGTTGGGTTCCAGCCGCCAAAATAGATCGGGCACGAGGGCAAAATAGCCTGCTTTTGCGTAGGCATCGGCAATGTGCCGCATGATTGAGTTCACGCCAAAAATCTCTTGAATTAGCACAATTCCAGCACCCGTTGGAGAAGCTGGAGCCGCTAGATAGGCGCTGAAACTGCCTGCGATCGCGGAAATCATTACATTTTGAGCCGTCATACAATCTCTCTAAATAATGGACATGAGTAACTGAGCAAGAAATCTGACGACTGCGAAACAGCCATCGCAAATTTAACGCAAAGCTGTCATTCGGATCGATCTTGAGAGGTATTTTTTTTAGAAACTGTTTCTTCCGGCGCGGCTTGCTACTACAGTAAAAAGGGCTTTCAACCATTCCACCCAGAGAACTCCATTTATAAGGATGAGCGGCATGGAAACACGAGAATTAGGCACATCTGGAATTCGGATCACGCCGATCATTACGGGCACCTGGCAAGCAGGCAAAAGTATGTGGGTTGGCGTGGAAGATGCGGAGACGATTCAAGCAATTCGAGCAGCGTTTGATGCGGGGATCACCACGGTTGATACTGCCGAAGTTTACGGACAGGGGCACTCTGAGCAGATTGTAGCCGAAGCCTTAGCGGATGTGCGGCAACAGGCTGTTTATCTGACTAAGGTGTTTGCCAACCACTTGAAATATGATCAGGTGATTGCAGCTTGCGATAGTTCGCTTAAAAATTTGAAAACTGATCATATTGATCTCTATCAAATTCATTGGCCTGCGGGAGCGTTTGGCAGTGAAGTGGTGCCGATCGCAGAAACCATGCGTGCCTTAAATGATTTGAAACAGCAGGGCAAAATTCGGGCGATCGGCGTGTCTAATTTCTCGCGGGTTCAGCTAGAAGAAGCTGCCCAACATGGACGGATTGATAGTTTGCAGCCTGCTTATTCTCTGTTTTGGCGATCGGTGGAAAAAGATTCAGTGCCCTACTGCATCGCTAATCAAATTTCTATCCTTGCCTACTCACCTATGGCACAAGGACTGCTCACCGGAAAATTTTCAGTCAATCATCAGTTCGATCCTGCCGATAATCGGGCGAAAAACAAGCTGTTTCAAGGCGAAAATTTTGTGCGGGCACAGGAGGCACTGGCAAAACTGCGTCCGATCGCCGATCGCCATCAAACTAGCCTTGCCAATCTGTCGTTAGCATGGCTAATCGCCCAACCCCAAACCCAAGCGATTACAGGGGTTCGTCATGCGGATCAAGCGATCGCCAATGCCACTGCCGCCGAGGTGAAATTATCTCCAGAGGATTTGACAGAAATTAGCGCGATCGGGCAAATTGTTACCGATCACTTGGAT
>JBBSCL010000519.1:0-3308 GCA_038250345.1 Leptolyngbyales cyanobacterium | reverse complement strand
TTGGCAAGCTGAATTGCCTCGGCATACTGTTTTGCGATCGCCAATTTCTGAGCTTGATTTAATACTGCCTGATCTTCAAGATCTAAAAGGCGCTGTTTCCAATCAAAGACGGCGGCTTGGGCAGTGGGTCGTAGCGGTCTTCCCAGGGGAACTTGACTCGCGTAAGCGATCGCGGTGCTAAATGCCTCAGGAGTTCCGACAGCCGCAAATTTTTCAGCCGCAATAATAGCAGCGCGATCGCTGATGTGCTGCTGATCCTGTTGCCAGACAGAAATCAACGTCTGAGCATAAAGCCGATGGGGGCGAGTGGGCACAATTCCTTGTGCCACTTGAATAGCAAGCGGTAGCAGGGGGAGTGTGCGCGTATCCGCCACGAATTTTGCAAGGCGCAGTTGGGTTAAATCTTGCAGTCGATCTTCTAAGGGCGAAATTTTGGTCTGGACGGTGGGGTACAGCGGGTGGCTGGGCGGAATCTGGCGCAAGGCAGATAGGGTGGTAATTAGCTGCCAAAAGTTTTCTTCCGTTGGCATAGCGGCAGGCATTTGCCGATTTAACTGGGTTGCCTGATCCAATCGAATCAGGTCTTGCAAGTCAGGAGATAAAGATTGGACGGGAAGCCATTTTGCCTGCGCGATCGCTCCTGTCAAGTTTCCCTGCTGCAATTGCTGAGCCGCACTATCAGCCAGCGCCTTACTCCAGTGAATTACATCGTTTTCGGCACTTGCACGAGCGTAGGTTTTGGTAGGTAACTGCTCCAACTCAGCGATCGCGGGTCCCAGTTTTCCCGCATTGGATGCATCCGCTCCTACCTCTGCCCGAATTGTTTGAAGCTGATTATCAGATAAACGCTCTGTGATGATTCGCTCTTGCATCCGAATGAATTGCTGCTGCCAATACTCATCCTGTTGGTTCGCAAACGGTAGCAGCAACGCTTCAGCTTTTTGCCAATCGCGTTTCTTTAAGGCACCTTCAATAGAATCCTCTAGCGCTTTCCCTTTGATTTGGCTTTTTCGCCACCGAGTCTCCATCTGTTGAGCATCTTTATAAAACGGGCTATTTGCAGGAACTTTGCTGACCAGATAAATCGCCTGCTTTAAATTATTTTGTCCGGCTTTTTGGCTGGCGATCGCCAGCACATTTTTAGACCAATCGCGCATCAGTCGGTTAGCAGGTTTTTCTAAAGTGTGGTTATCTTGCCAAGGTTCAATCAGTTTCAACCCCGCTACCAGCGGACTAGCGTTGCCCGATCGCGCTGCTTGTTCTGCACAAAATAACCGCTCTGCATCGGATGAAAAGAACCATAGCTGCTGACAATTAGGATTCGGTGGCACATCCGTTAGCCAAGAGATTGCTGCTACACCCGTGCCTCCACAAAATGCCACCAGACCCAACCACACCAAAGGCGTACCCAGAGCTTTAGCTCCTTGCTTCAGCTTTGAGGTCACTTGAGCAAATAATTCAACCGTTGTCTGCTCCTGCGTTTTTGCTTCCACGGATGAGTCAGTGATGTCAGTTTCTTGACCCAAATCTTTAGGGACAGTATCGATCAAACCATTCGCTTTGGAATTGCTTAAAGTAGTATCGGATTGAGCCGATTGACTGGCTATTTCTGATAGCTCCGAACCTGCGATCTCGCCTTCTAAGTCAACCGACTGGATTAAAGGATGGGTTTCAGATGCAGCTTGATGCCCTGCCACTTGGGGACGAAATCGGTCAATTGCCTTGTGTGCCATGACTTCAGCGCTTCTGTGTCAACAATTCGGTGCCGACTGCTGTGAACAGCCTAGCTGAGATGGGGTGATTACCGTGTCTGTTGACTCATCCGCACGACAGCTTGCCGCTATTGTATAAGCTGTAACTCAGTTTAGATCGCAACTGATGGAATCTTTCGCGATCGCTAGGATGCGGCGATCGCTTAATCTTTGCGCTTCTCTTCCAACTTCTGAACCTGTTCTCGGATTGCTGCTTCCATCAGGGCGATGGTTTCAGGCGTATCTGGAACAGGATATAGATCAGTACCGTTAGAACTCGCTTCAAGCCGATCAGCCAGTTTGTAAAATGCTTCGTCATCGTTTCGATGGGAAAGCAGGTAAGCCCGCAGCTCAGCGATGTTCATCGTGTCAAAGTCTGGTTTCATCTAAACCTCCACTTGCCATCACGGTAAATTACGACTTGTAAATCCTCACCTGCAAAGATGTACACAATCCCTGTACGCTCATCAAACCGGACAAGCTCGATCGAACGGTAGAAATTCGTCAGATACTGGCACACTCTAATACAAGATTTTCCCTGTTCACCTGTTGGTAAAATTACCCTGTCCTCGAAACACCACTGTTTCGATTTTAGAGGACAGATTGACAGCTTGGATTATCACTACATCCAAATCCTGAAAAAGATGCAGCTTGAGCAGGACTAGATAATATAGCACCGATGCCGCAAGTTCCCACTAGAGCTAAACCATTGAGTAATGTAGTTTTCTGGGTTGCAGAAGAAACCGTCTTTACTGATTCAGAAATAGACCGAACAGACCGAACTGCTTGAGTGAGCATAAAATTGACTCTCTGAAGGATAGGTGAATTGGTAGAGCACCTTCCTTAAAAAGCACTGTAGGCTTGGTCAGACTAACAATGACCAATATATCTTCCGAAATCAGCCAGCTTAACTTGATGCTGATGCAATGCTTGGTTCGAGGATAATCTTCCTTCCGCAAATTTATCAGTGCCACAGCCTTTTATTCACATAAAGTTCATCATCAGAGATCTGCAAGTGTCTGCTGCGAAGAGATGTTATTCGGCGATCGCTTACCATAGAGCTAATGGTTAGACTGTATATAGCTTGTAGATGCAAATCACCGTTGAAATTCCTGATGATATTGCTCAGCGACTAGACCAACCCGAAGGGAAGCTCTCTCGTCGCTTTCTAGAACTGGTTGTTGCCGATGCTTACGATTGCGGCAAGATTAACACTGCCGAAGTGCGTCAAATCCTCCAGCTACCCAGCCGTCTTGCGACCCATGCCTTTCTGAAGCAGATGGGTATTTATCTAAATTATGATGAAACTGCATTAGAGCAGGATCTTCAGGCGCTTAAGGATTTTAGAGCGCAATGATTGTCGTCTCTGATACTTCTCCAATTTGTTACCTGCTGCTAATTAATCAGATTGAGATATTACAGAATCTTTATAAAAGCGTCATCATTCCTGACGCGGTTGCAGATGAACTAAGCGCATTTGAGTCACCCCTTGTAGTTAAAAGCTGGATGATGCAACCTCCCAACTGGCTTCAAATACAACCAATTAAGCTTTCTCAA
>JBBSCL010000518.1:0-3309 GCA_038250345.1 Leptolyngbyales cyanobacterium | reverse complement strand
TAATCCTGCATCTACTAAATCTATGCGTTATCTTACTCTTGGGTTGTCCTTATTAGCCATATTCTTTTCAGCGGTTGAGCCATCTTTTGCTGGAGGCGCTGGAGTGCCAAGTCGTCGGGTTGGAGGTGGCACCCGCTGGACACAACCTAAATTGAAACAATCTCCTTCAGCTCATTCTAAATTGAGCGCGATCGCATTTGCGTCTCGGAACAATCTACCGATCGCCTTCAAGCTAAAAGCAATCTATGGTTAGCAGGTTAACGGCTCGTGGGATTGTGACACATGAGCTTATGATCTACCAGATAATTCTGTCTTTAAGTTTCTGAAGCAACTTAGGACCCACGCCAGAAACCCGATCAACGTCAGTTAAGGAGGTAAACTGCTTTTTTTGACGGGCTGCAATCATTCGCTTCGCTAAGCCGGGTCCTATTCCTGGCAATGTTTCGAGTTCTGCCTGGGAAGCACTGTTAAGATTGATTCGCTGGCTTGCCCGTTTAGGAGTAACACTGGCTTGTTTTACGTTTTTAGCAGATACGGGCTGAACAGCTAGCGACGATCGCTGCTGTTCAGGTTGTATTGCTTGTGATGCAGTAGAAGATGGTAGCTTTTTCGAGAGTATTTTAGGCGCAATCGCGGTCGTGACGGGGCACTCTTTCGCTTGTGCGTCGGCTTTCTTTTTGATCGCCGGGGGAACTCCCACAATGGCATTGGTGTAAAGCCGCTCAAATTCTCGCTGATAGTGGGCTGCCACCACTGGATTATGGATGACGAGGACAGTTTCATCGTTGCCACCATTCGCCGCATTCGTCCAGTTGTGGGAACCTGTGATGACGGTCTGCTGGTCTACAATGCCAAATTTGTGATGCAGCAAATCACCGGGCGGCATTCGAGGCACACCTACTGTGGCGATCGCAGGCTTCCAAGGATGATTATTTGCCTCATATTTGCAATCCTCTGCCAAAGTGACTCCCATCATATCTAAAGCTTCGCTATACGATCGATAGGCAAACCCAGGATCAATCAGGGCTTTAATCTCGACTTGGCGTTGATGGGTGGTTTGAAGCAAATCTACCAACTGCTGATCAGAAAAGACAAACAGCGCCATCGACACCGATTTGCTGGCACTGCCGACGGTTTGACCAATCAGCCCATTGCTGCTCTGCTGCCAGGGCACCGAGCGAGAGGTGGGCGAAAACTGCACCTCAACTTTGGTATTGCCTACCATCACTGGGCGCACCGGGCGAAACGGCTTCTTCACGCCAAATAGGCTGTTGGGCTTGCCGCCGGGACCATCCCCCCACATCAGGTTGAATTCTTCGGTAAATATAGTCGCCAGCGCGGGACTCTGGATCTTCAGCAGGTTATTAGCATTGCCGCGACTGTGGGGTGATTTGAAATCTCCGTGAACATCGCTGGTTGTGAAATTGGCGGAGGTGACAATCATCGTTTGACCATCGACCACCAGAAATTTATGGTGCATTAAGTTGCTGCCCTTAGAGCCGTCCGCTGTATCGTCGATGCGGGGAACGTTTGCCTGATCTATCACAATCAAGGCATCTCGGCTATTAATTTCATCTTGGGTGAGTTGACCATCGCCATTTTGGTCGATGATGCGACGGTTTTCTTCAACGCGATCGCGATCGCGCTTTTCCATCCGGTTCAATTCCTCAGTGGTAAAGGAACTCAATGGGCGAGCGTAGGTATTTTCCAAAATCAGCCGCACTCGAACGCCCGCTTTTTGCCGATCTGCTAATGCCTGAGCAATTCCTGGCAGCCGAAATTCTTGAACCGCTACATCAACCGTTGACTGCGCCGACGCGATCGCATTCACAATCACCTGCTCCAAGTTGTCTCCCTCTCGTGTCACCTGACGATAAGGCTCTGTATAGCTTGAGGCAGGTTCATGATTGGTATAAACCTGAATTTGCGGATCTTGCGGTAAAGGGCTAGGACGGAGAGTTTGCACTTCTTCCGACTGGCAAGCCGAAAGACTAATTCCCAAAAAAGCGAACCAACAGATAGGGTTATGCGGAATAGAATGAAGATGCACGGCTGTAAAAGTATGAAGAACAGATGAAGAGTCAACCATTTTTAGGGTGCCCAATCGCCCAAAAAGGTGACCAATTGTTTGAAGCATCTGATTAAAAACGGCTGACATAAATCCCCTTGTACGCAAGAATGGTTGAAGCGACGCGATTCCCGTAGGAATCGTTTCACAGACTGCAGCTATTCTTATTAAGCCTTTTACTTACTTTTTGACCGATGGGATCAACGCGAGCACGGATTGCAATTGACGCGATGGGCGGGGATCATGCCCCTAGCGAAATCGTTGCTGGAGCTTTGAGAGCGCAGGCTGAACTCGATGTTGAAGTACTTTTGGTCGGCGACCCAGAGCAGATTCAAGCCTCAATGCCTCACGCTGCTAACCTGTCTTCTTTGGAGATCGTTCCAGCCGAAGGCTCAATCGAAATGGGTGAAGAACCCTTGGGTGCGCTCCGGCGAAAACCAAAAGCCTCAATCAACGTGGCGATGGAACTGGTGAAGCAGAAACGGGCGGATGCGGTTGTTTCTGCGGGACACTCTGGGGCTGCGATGGCAGCCGCACTACTGCGGTTGGGACGTTTGCAAGGAATCGATCGCCCTGCGATCGGGGCAGTCTTTCCGACGATGATTCAAGGGAAGCCCGTGATCATTTTGGATGTGGGAGCCAATGTAGACTGCCGACCCAAGTTTTTAGAACAGTTTGCCACAATGGGTTCGGTCTATTCTCAGTATGTGCTGGGAGTGTCAGATCCCAAAGTTGGGCTGCTAAATATCGGTGAGGAAGCTTCCAAGGGGAATGATCTTGCTTTACGAACTCATCAACTTTTGCAGGACAATCGGGCAATTTCCTTTATTGGCAACGCAGAGGGACGCGATGTTCTGTCGGGTCATTTTGATGTGATTGTCTGCGATGGATTTGTGGGAAATGTGCTGCTGAAATTTGCGGAGGCGGTGGGCGAAGTGGCGCTGCAAATTTTGCGCGAGGAGTTGCCTCAAGGACTGCATGGCAAATTGGGCACTGCTTTGCTAAAGCCAAATCTAAAGCGAATTAAGCAACGCATGGATCATGCCGAACATGGCGGTGGCTTGCTGCTGGGAGTCGCTGGAGTGTGCATTATCAGCCATGGCAGTTCTCAGGCTCCATCCATCTTTAACGCGGCGCGGCTAGCGCGAGAAGCGTTTGACAATCAGGTTTTGGAGCGAATTCAAGCAAACTATGTTGATGCGAATCAGTTGCCAGCGGTCAGCAGTTCGCCGATCGATGGT
>JBBSCL010000517.1:0-3320 GCA_038250345.1 Leptolyngbyales cyanobacterium | reverse complement strand
TTCGCTTATTTCCAACTGGACGAAAAAATTTGTTGATTTCTACGCTGTGCTGGGTGTGGCAGTTACAGCCGACAACAATCGTGTGCTTAAACGCTACCGAGATATTGCCAAACTGCTTCACCCCGATCGCTTTGGGCTAGAACACGGTGACGCAAAAGAGTTAGCGACGCAACTGTTGGCAAGCCTAGTTAATCCTGCTTACAAACAGTTAAAGGTTGAGAAGGATCGCAATGAAAGCGTTGCCAATCTTCGGATTAAAGTGCGCCTAATTCATAAACGGAATGGAGCGATCGCGCCCAAAAGCGACATTGCCCGTCAGTTACTTGATCATCCTGTTAGCGCGGTAGATGTTTTTTATGAACAAGCGATCGCCAAACTTGCAGAGGCTCAATATCAAGATATCGACCAGTTTGAATCCATAACAGAGCAACTGGGTGAGTTAAATCTGATTTATCTACAGCTTAAGTTGGGCGATATGGGCGTTCGCGAAAAACGCTCTGGCATCATCGCCGCTGCTGAAGCAAAGCCCTTGAACATTATGTCCACTCCGGTTACTCCTGAAGTGGTGACCGAAAGCTACGACCAGCGCCATTATCGTCGTGCTAAGCAGTATGCGACGAATAGCAATTGGGTAGATGTGGTTAATGAACTAAGAGATGCTATCAAGCTCAAGTCGGACAAGAGTGAGTATCACTCATTATTGGGAGTTGCTTATCTCCGGCAAAAGATGCAGGGCATGGCAAGAGCGCATCTCAAGCGAGCGCTGGAGCTAAATCCTAATGATCCGTTGGTGATTAAATATGCGCCTCAAGCAGGTATCGTTGTCCTGCCTCCCACTCCTATACAAACTACTAATGGTAAAAAAGCTCCGGCGAAACAAACCGCTTCGGCTTCACAAAAGCGCGGTGGATTGTTTGGCTTTTTGCGATCGGGTAAGTAACTGCGATGCCAGAGTGGTGAAACCCCTACTTAACCGCCATTCAGCGATCGCTCTAGAATAATTAAACAGCCGCACTCAGAAACCTTGCTTTTCTGAATTCATTAAAAATTGGTTTAAAGCGATGGGATTTTTTGATTCTGACATTGTTCAACACGAGGCAAAACAGTTGTTTGAGGATTACCAATCTCTCACGCAGCTAGGCGGCAGCTACGGGAAGTTTGATCGCGAAGGCAAGAAGATGTTCATCGACCAGATGGAAGCCATGATGGATCGCTACCGGATTTTTATGAAGCGGTTTGAGCTATCAGAAGACTTCATGGCTCAAATGACTGTTGAACAATTGCGTACCCAACTCGGACAGTTTGGCATGACTCCTCAGCAAATGTTTGACCAAATGAACGCGACCCTAGAACGCATGAAAGCAGATCTCGAAAAAACGCTGTAGTTAGGGCTTTTAGGTCTGGATAGTTGAACAGGACTTACGCAAATCAACCGAAATTTGCCCCTAACCCTCAATTCTGGCGGAGCTAGAGATCAAAGTCTCCCAGAATTGGGGGATTCGGGGGGCGAGTGCGTTAACCTTATTGGACTCATTTCAGGGCGATCTTTGCAGATTGCCCTGATTTTTTAGGTTTAAATTCATACATCGAGAAATGGGAAACGAGGGAATACCGAAAATTAGTGTCTTCTTTTGCCCTTTGCTTTCACCCTTTACCCTTCGGCTTAGTTAGTAAATTGTATTAGTCAAAGTCGGACTTCTCTCACTTAACCATAGAATTTCTTTATGAGAGCATGATCTCAACCAATCAGGTCTATCTCTAGAGGTTAGGCAGATGGTTTATATAGACTTAGGGTTATGGTACGGCGCAGGTAGTAGATAAGCTGAAGCGAGGTATATAAATGTCTGTTCCTTCGTCTAAATATTCTGATCCTGTTGAGGTGCAAGAGCGCGAGGTTTCTCCTCCGACACATGGTGCGCGATCTCCCTCAAGCTCAAAATCATCCACTAACCGCTGGCTAGCGATCGGCGGACTTTTACTGTTGCTGTTGGGCTTGGGATTTGGTTGGCGTTGGTGGCAGACTAGCCAAGCAAAGCAGGCAGCAGGAGCCAGACAGCCCCAAGGCATCCCAGTTAAGCTCGGAATCACGCAAACGGCTACTGTGAAGGAATCTTCAGAGTATGTTGGGTCGCTAGAGTCTTTACAATCAGTCATTCTGAAGCCAGAAATCACGGGGCGCGTCAGCGGCATTTTGGTGAAGTCGGGCGATCGCGTGCAGGCAGGAGATCCGTTGATTCAACTGAAGCCCGATAAGCGAGAAGCGCAAGTTGCGAGTGGGTTGGCAGCCGTCAATTCTGCCCGTGCGATTCGCTCTAGTGCCGTTTCGCAGCTTCAGGCAACTCAGGCAGATCGGATTGCCAAGCAAGCGGAAGTAGACTTGCAAAATCAGAACTATCGACGAATTGCGGCTCTCGTCAAAGAAGGCGCACTGGCAAAGCAGCAGTTGGATATTGTGGGACGCGATCGCGCTAAAGCAGTTTCAGAGCTAAGGGCGATCGATCAGCGCATTCAATCCGCCAAAGCCAGCATTGCCGAATCTGAATCTGGGCTGCAACAGGCACAGGCAAATGCCGATCTCAACACTGCTCAACTGCAAGACACTACCATCAGCGCTCCGTTTGCTGGCGTAGTCGGTGATATTCCCGTGCGACTGGGGCAGATTGTTGAAGTCAAAGACACGCTGACGACCGTTACCCAAAATGAATCTCTGGATTTGAAGCTATCCATTCCCCTGGAAAAAGCCGCTGATCTGCGAACTGGGCTACCCGTTGAGCTAACCGATGCCCAAGCAAAAGTGCTGAGCAGAGGACGGATTAGTTTTATTTCACCCCAGTCTGATAGCCGCTCTCAGAGCGTTTTGGCAAAGGCAACCTTTGATAACTCCTCAGGCAAATTGCGAGATGGGCAGTTTGCTCGTGCCAGAGTGGTTTGGCGATCGCTCCCCGGAATTCTGGTTCCCTCCTCCGCCATTTCTCGCTTAGGTGGAGAAAACTTTATCTTTGTTGCCCAAGCGCCCGATGATACCTGCAAAGAAATTCTCAGCAAAGCGGCTCAAGCCGCATCGCCTGGTGCCTCTGCTGGAAAACCACCCGCCCTTGTTGCCCGTCAGCGGCTCGTTAAACTGGGCAGCATTCAGGGCAACAGCTACAACGTTTTAACAGGACTCAAACCCGGCGAACAAATTGTCGTCTCTGGCATTTTGAACCTGTCGGAATGTAGCGCGATCGCGGAAACAGGAAAGAAATAGGTTTCAGGTGCCAGGTTTCAGGGGTCAGCGAAGACCCGACATCCGAGACTCGACACCTGAAACCCGCCATTCG
>JBBSCL010000516.1:0-3332 GCA_038250345.1 Leptolyngbyales cyanobacterium | reverse complement strand
TACGTCAATCGCAGGCTCCCGCAATGTTGCAGTGGCTAGGAATGTCGGGCGGTGATCCTTTTTATGCGATCGCGGCTTGCCGCAATGATTAAAGTTGGCGAGTGGGTTGCTATTTCAAATAGCAATCTTAAGAGAATTAAGTGGAATTGGGGTAATATCGTCCAATTCTGGAATGATAGTTTGATCGATCAATAGGTCAAGCCAGTTAGGCGAACTAGAATTTTTCAGTTGATTGTCCAGTGCTGGTAGGAGGGTTCCTGCAATGCCGAATAATCCGCTATTTCATCCGACTAACGAGAAAACTAGAGCGGCTAGTGTGCGCGATCAGATTCAAATGGCGTTAGCGATCGCTGATTTGAACCTGCTGCAAAACCTGTTGACTCAATGTATTCCGGCAATTATTCAGCCTGAGCGGATTGGCGCTGTGGCTAGTGAAGTCGGGGTGCCCTTGAGCGATCGCGTTGCAGCAGATGGCATTTTGCACTTTGAAGAGATTCATTGTGTGCTAGCACAGGTGCAAACTCAAATAGACTACAGCATTAATAGCGGGACGAATGACAGCAAGGAAGTTGCCAGGTTGACTCAGCACGAATCTGATATGCAACCGATCGCTCAACGTTTGCCCTTAGCTCCGGCGATCGCGCTCTTGGCAAAAGTCGGCTTTCCACCGCCCCACATTCAAGAAATCTTGCGGATGCCCCATTATGCTTGGCACAAATCCTGGTGGGTTGCCTTGGATGCAGACGAGCGTTTCACCGTGCCATTTTTGCGCTGCATTCGCACTCTGCATTACCCAGACGGTACTCTGACCCTGCAATATAAAGATTTTTTTGAAAGTGCAAAGCCACCCTGTTTCACAAGCCTTGCCCAAAAAGTGCTGGTAGCGATTCGGGATGAGTCTCAAGGGTTTGGCGAAACGTTGCAACAGCTTAATCAGCAGCGATCGGCGTTGGGTAGCAAACAGGCAATTCTAATTTGTAATGCAATTTCCGATCTAGAAGCCCAAGCGTTTATTCATCAGGGCGTCAGCTTGTATCCAGCGATGGATCTCGTGTTGCCCATGCAGGCAAACTGTTTAGACTGTGCGCGGCACGAATGTTTGATGAACGGGAATGCAGATTCTCTGGTTGCCTCGTGCTATGGCTTTTTGGTGGATAGCGAATTTGTTTAAAGTAGTTGCTTCATGAATATTGTGGTTATTGGTGGAGGTGCGGCAGGTTTTTTTGGCGCGATCGCCTGTGCCCAAGCGCATCCTCACACGCAGGTTACCTTGTTAGAAGCCGCCCGTCAGCCCTTATCCAAGGTGCGAGTTTCGGGTGGAGGACGCTGCAATGTCACCCATGCTTGCTTTGACCCGGCGTTGCTGGTGCAAAACTATCCCCGTGGCGGCAAGGCGTTGCGGGGAGCCTTCAGCCGATTTCAGGCAAAAGAAACAGTGGAGTGGTTTCAACAGCAAGGTGTGGCACTCAAGACCGAAGCCGACGGACGGATGTTTCCGACGACGGATGACTCTGGCACGATCGTGGAATGCTTGATGTGGGCTGCAAAGAAGGCTGGTGTGGCGATTCACACGGGCGCGCAAGTGCAGCAAGTGAGCCATCACAAGAACGGATTTGAGATTCAGTTGAAATCAGAGGAACTGCTACACAGCGATCGCCTGCTGCTGGCAACCGGAAGCAACCTGAAAGGCTACGCGATCGCCGAGTCGTTAGGACACGCGATCGAACCGCCAGTTCCATCCTTATTTACGTTTAATGTCAGAGATCCACGCTTAGAAGAGTTGGCGGGAGTGTCGGTGCCATCGGCTCAACTTCAGCTTCAACTAGACGACAAAACCTTACTGAAGCAAACGGGAGCGCTATTAGTCACCCACTGGGGATTGAGTGGACCCGCCGTGCTAAAGCTGTCTGCTTGGGGAGCAAGAGCGCTGCACGAACAGCAATATCACGCCAACCTGCGGATTAATTTGCTACCCCAAATGAACCCAGAAGTGCTACGCGAACAACTGATGGCAGTGCGATCGCAGCTTTCCCGGCGACTCGTGGCTACTAGCTGCCCGGTGCCTATTCCGCGCCGCCTGTGGGAGCGGTTAATCGTCAGCGTTGGCATTGTGCAAGATGAAACCCGCTGGGCAGATGTGTCGAACAAAACCCTCAACCAACTGATTCAAGAGCTTACCCAAGGACAGTACACCATTAGCGGCAAAGGCATATTCAAAGAGGAATTTGTCACCTGTGGCGGCATCAAGCTGAATCAAGTAGACTTCAAAACCATGGAAAGTCGTCAATGCCCCGGACTTTACCTTGCAGGCGAAATCTTGGATATAGATGGCGTGACGGGCGGCTTCAACTTCCAAAGCGCTTGGACGACGGGCTGGTTAGCAGGTCAAGCAATGGGGGGATGAGTTCTACAAGATTTGATTAGCAGTAGTTCAAGTTGACTATATCAAGGGGGTTGCTGAGGTGATCGATGGGAGCTTGAGCCAAGAAGTGTTCGCGATCGCTCCACTGACCCATACGCTTCTTCACGAAATCCAAGTACTCTGCGGCTGTCATTTGAAGGAGATGCAAATTATGCGCCTAGCTCCGGTTAATTTATCCCAGTTGAGCAATTACGGACACTTTACCAAAAGCCGGGTTTTGGCGATCGCCACTGGCTACTCCTTGGGTAAGTTGGCTCAATCGGCATTTCGCCAATCAGCTTATTGAGAAAAATCTCATAGTTTGGCAGAAGAACCAATCTGTTTGGGACTATCCTCACATCAGGGATTTGCTAAGCTACAGGTAGTTTTTTGCGATGAGCAAAGTGCGATCGCGTATTTTTTCAACTTGTTCGATGAATTTATAGCCTCTAAGCACAATGAATTAGAGAAATTTCAACCCGATCTTCTCTCTGTAAGCGCTACATCTACAGGAAGTAAACCAGTTCAGCAAACTACGTCACATCATCCTTCAAACTCTTTCTAGTTAGCCACTTAACCCAATCATTGTTAAATTTATGACTACCCTGACTCCCTCGACTCTGAATGGCAAAACGCCTGATGCTTCATCGCTTTCCTCCAGTTCTTTAGCCGATTTTGTTCAAGAAACGACTGCCTTGACTCGTCGGTTGTTCATCCAACTTCAGCGTCGCCCTTCAACATTGGTTGCTGGTATTATTCAGCCTGTGATGTGGCTAATTTTATTTGGGGCACTGTTTCAAAATGCACCCCAAGGCTTTTTGGGCAGCAGCGTTAGCTATGGCAAGTTCATTGGTGCCGGAATCATTGTGTTCACTGCTTTTGGTGGCGCGTTGAATGCGGGTTTGCCGGTGATGTTTGATCGCGAGTTTGG
>JBBSCL010000515.1:0-3349 GCA_038250345.1 Leptolyngbyales cyanobacterium | reverse complement strand
TTGAGCCAGCGATGCATCAGCGCGAGGTCTGTAATGCACTGTTCTACTGCCGTGGAACTGGCATTAATGTAAATTGACTGTTCAAATACCTGCGAAGAAACCATGCCAAAATCAACACTTAAGTAAAACGATGGAATGAAATAGAAACGCCATGGAGTAGAACTGTAAGCTTAAAATCTGAGATGAAAATACAGATATTTTAAGTATAGTTTTTAATTAAAAGCATGAGAGCAGCAGTGAAGAGATGGAAAAAAAAGGAAGTAAAGGGCGATCGCTGAAGCCGAAATTATCAGCGGCTAATCTATCTGATAAACTAAAGCAAAATTTTCTATCCAGCCAATGACCGAGCCACGTGACGAGTTTGACAGCCCTTGGAAAGAGATTTTAGAAGCGTATTTTCAAGACTTCATGCAGTTCTTCTTTCACCAGATTCACGATGACATTGACTGGAGCCGGGGCTATGACTTTTTGGATCAAGAACTGCGCCAAGTGGTGCGCGATGCCGAACTTGGCAAACGGTTGACAGACAAGCTCGTCAAAGTCTGGAAACTCAGCGGAGAAGAGACTTGGGTCTTAGTTCACATCGAGATTCAAAGCCAAGAAGAACGTACCTTTAGCGAGCGGATGTTTGTCTATTACTATCGGTTGCGCGATCGCTATAACCAAAAGATCGCTAGTCTAGCGATTTTGGGGGATGAGCGGGAAACTTGGCGACCACAACCGTTTCAGGCAGAACTTTGGGGTTGTGAAGTAACGTTTCACTTTCCCACAATCAAGCTATTAGACTATGCACCGCGTTGGGCAGAGTTGGAGAATAGTCGCAATCCATTTGCGATCGCGGTGATGGCGCATTTGAAAACAAAAGAAACCCGCAATGATGCGATCGCTCGAAAGGACTGGAAGTTTCGGCTGACGCGGCGGCTATATGAGCAGGGCTATGAGCGGCAAGATATACTGAATTTATTCCGGTTTCTAGATTGGATGATGGATTTACCGGAGGGCTTGAAGCAAGCATTTCGGGCTGAACTTGAACAATTTGAACAGGAGAGACAAATGCCTTACGTCACCTCAATTGAACAGATGGGGATTGAAAAGGGGCGGCTTGAAACCCAAACCGCGATCGCCCTAAATATGCTCCGAAAGAGTTTGCCTTTAGAGACGATCGCGGAATTCACAGGGCTGACCATTGCTCAACTCCAACAACTCCAAGTTGACCCAGCCCAATAATCAACGGGTGAACCTTTCAGGCTACTCTCCTAAGGATAAAACGCTAACTGGGGCAATCCTAGTGTTTCATCCCAATCCATCATGATGTTGACGCACTGAATCGCCTGTCCCGCTTGCCCTTTCATCAGATTGTCGATCGCCGATAGCACGATCACCCGCCCCGTTCGCGCATCCACTTCTAGCCCAAGGTAGCAAAGATTGGTATGACACGCCCACTTCGTTTGGGGATAGATGCCGCTCGGCAAAATCTTTACCCAGGGAGAATTGCGATAGAATGCGGTGAAAATCGTCAGCAAATCTTCCCGCACTAAACCGGGATCGCGGAGAGTGGCGTAAACGGTTGCCAAAATGCCGCGTGGCATGGGAACCAGGTGCGGCGTAAATTGAACCATCACTTCATGACCCGCGAGATCGCTGCAAATTTGTTCGATTTCTGGGGTATGGCGATGGCGGGCAACTCCATAGGCACTAAAAGAGCCAGCCGCTTCCGCTAGCAGCATATTGGTCTTCGCCTGCCTCCCACCGCCTGAAGTGCCTGATTTGGCATCGACAATGGCAGTTTCTGGGACAATCAAACCTTGCTTCAGCAGGGGCGATAATGCCAATAAGCTAGCGGTAGGGAAACAACCCGGACAGCCGATTAGCTGCGCTTGAGAGATGCGATCGCGATACAACTCCGGCAAGCCGTATACAGCCGTCTCAGCAACTTTCTCATCGGTGCGTTCAATGCCATACCAGGTTTTGTAAACTGCCAAATCTGAAAAGCGATAATCCGCCGACAAATCCAACACCTTGCAGCCTTTTGCCAGCAGCGTCGGAGCCATTTTGCAGGCAAGCCCATTGGGGAGTGACAAAAAGACAATTTCACACCGCTCGGCGATCGCATCCAAATCAATTGGCTCAATCACCTGATCAACGTGAGATTCCAAATGCGGATAAAGATCCGAAAATGGCTGTCCGGCGCTGCTATCTCCACCCAGATAGGCGAGTTCCAAATTCGGGTGATCCATCAGAATACGGACAAGCTGCACACCGCCATAGCCCGATGCACCGACAATTCCAACCGGGACACGCCCCCCATCACCCATGATGCTTTTACCTTATTGCGGATTAAATACAGAGAACTTTGCTGCATTGTAGTACCAGACAAAAGATTTGTGGCAAGCAGCGATCGCTCTATTTCTCCTCAACCCTTCAGGGCATCATGCTGATGTATCCCAAAAAATTTCCGCTGTGATGGCTTCACGCTGCACTGGTTGCAGCAACCGTCCTGCCAATTTCTCCCAATTGACCATAAACGGTCGCAGCCCCTGTAAATGGAAAAGGACGCGCATCAAGTTGATTTTCCCATCCCGATCTAAATGGGTTTGGAGTTCGGTTAGATCAATGAAAGTAATCAGCAGTCGAATGGCTGCGTCGTTGGTCAGCATCAGATTCCAGTAGCGATCGATGAGGAATGCTAGATATGGCTCTTGCTGCCGCAGCATGAAATCGATCGCTTTTGTTCCTCAGACATTTGTTTGAGAGCTTCCTTAATTTCAGGCTGCAAATAAATAGCCACTGACTTTTGAGTAGTAGGTTTGAGCGTAGGCACAATCTTGCACTTGCTCACCCTTTCCCACTTGCCACGCACAATTCAGGATGTGATGGCACTGGTTCCGCTGAGTGAGAAGTTGAAATGCCTGTTTAGAAAGGGATGCAGGGATCTCATGTGAAAGTTGGATGACGAGATTATGAGGCTAAAATAGCTAGACACCATGATTTCTCGTTGAGGCACTGCCCTATCGATGTGATCACCTCAAACTCCAAAAGCATTTCTAGGAAAGACTTTTGGGATCTCATCTAACGGAACCAGTGCCGATGTGATTGAAGCCTAAAAGGAAGTGAGTAACTGACAGTCACCTATTCAACATCTCGCCAATCAGTTGAACCATCTTTCTCCATTCAGCTTTATCTTTCTCACGCATCACAGTTTCAGCAAGGCACTGGTTCCGCTGAGTGAGGGAGGATAGAGTCCTGATATTGCTATATTACAGGCATTCAGTAGTCTATCAACCCTAGACTTTAATTGGATCTCATGATGGATTTATTTTCTCAGAACTGTCCTTGCTGTGACAGCGCC
>JBBSCL010000514.1:0-3360 GCA_038250345.1 Leptolyngbyales cyanobacterium | reverse complement strand
CGGGCGTGATCGCAGAATCGATCACCACATCCCAAAACGGGGCGACGGCAGTAGACCAGTCGGCAGTGCGAATAGATTGGAAGGAGAGCGATCGCGCCATTGCCTCATACTCTGGCAGCGAAACCACATAAGGCAGGCAGTAAACCCGATAAATATCTTCAAGATGCTTTTGCTCATCGGCAGTCAGCGGTTGCTGATCGATTGGTCGGTGGCACCAAGTCACAAACAAAAATGTGCCTCCTGGCTTCAGCACCCGGTAGCATTCTTGCAAAAACTTTTCTTTGGTGGGCATATGTTCCCCACTTTCGAGCGACCAGATGAAATCGAATGAGTTATCGGCAAAGGGCATATTCAATGCGTCGGCAACCAGAAATTGAGCCGAGGCAGACGGGTTAGGCGAGGCGAGTCCTGCATCGTTTGCCCGTTGGGTTGCCCGATTTGCCTGCACGGGACTCAGGGTGATGCCTGTAGCGGATGCCTGAAATTTTTCGGCGAGGTAGAGCGTACTTCCACCAATACCGCAGCCCACATCTAAAATATTTTCCGCCTGTTGAATTCCTGCCCAACGCAGCAATTCTTCAATCAGATCAATTTGGGCTTGGCGACGCTCTTTTTTTTGCGTGCCGTCTGCTCCATAGTAACCGTGGTGCATATGCTCTCCCCAAGTCTGTTCCCACAGCCCGGAGGAAGCATCGTAGAACTCTTGAATGCGTTGATTGAGCGTCGAGGTCATAGAGCTAAAATCATAGGAAAAATGCGATCGCTAACTAAGGCAATGTTGAATGTTAAACAACACCTTCCACTTTATATCCTCTGCTCCCTTTAAAATTTCAAGGTAACATTTCCTTTTTCATCATCAACCTGCACCGTAATGGGCTTGGTGGTGCCTTTTTGATCGGTCACCTGACAGGTAAATGTATCACCCGGCTTCACCACTCGAAGTTTGCCGCCGCAGTTGGATTTCACCTCAATCTGAAACTGAGCCTTGATGCTTGTTTGAATGGTTTTCTCTAATTTAGGCAATACCAATAAGCCTTTAGTGTTCCATTGCAGTGCGCTTTTTGGGGCAGGGCTGAAGAGTTGAGGTTGAGGAATTGTAGGTTGAGGAGTTGGCGCGATCGCAGCCGTTGCCTTTGTTTCAGCCTGAGTGGTTGCTGGTAACGTGCCCTTTGGACGCAGGGCAACTAGAAAAGTCTGGTTGGCTGCCATCGCCTGACAGTCAAACGGTTTTCCATCTTCTGGGTTAGCCGTGATCGGGCAAACGATGGATTGAACTGGAATCCCCGATTTTTTGGTCACTTCTGCTTTTAGCCGATATTCCAGCTCTCTGGTGGCGGCAGGTTTTTGAGCGATTCCCTTTGGGATCGTGGAACGAATCGCTGCTGCACTCGGCATAACCGATGGGCTAACTACCACAGTGGATGAAGGGGATACGGTTGGGATAGCGATTGGCGATCGCGGTTCAGTGCATCCCGCCACTCCTAATAGCAATACCGCCACGCTCAATTGAGCAATCCATAAAAAATTCATAGGTAACTCAATTAATCTTTGAAATCAATCCATCCGAACCAGTGATTATGACTAAAATCACAAAACCACCCTAACTTACGCCATGCCATGTCAACGAAGTTTTTCTAGACGATGTGAAAAATGAAAAATGCGAAATCAAAAGTGCAAAGATAAAATACTTTGAGTAATTGCGTAGTTAATTCATGACGGTTTCTCGCACCATTTGTTTAGGCTTTGTGGCGGTGATTGCAGCAGGAACGCTGCTCCTTAGCCTGCCCTTTTCAACGACCAGTGACGTTTGGAATTGGAACACCGTCCTCGTGGCGTTGTTTACGGCAACCTCGGCTGTGTGTGTCACCGGGCATATCATCGTCGATACGGGCACCTATTTTTCCACGGTGGGGCAGTTCTTCATCCTGACGCTGATCCAAATTGGCGGCTTGGGCTACATGACCGCCACTACCTTTTTGCTGTTGCTGCTAGGGCGACGCATTGGTCTGCGAAATAAAGTTGCAGTTCAGCAAGCGCTCGATCGCACCGAAATTCATGGAGCCAGCCAACTGATTCGTTCCATCATCGCCACCACGCTGTTGTTTGAGCTAACGGGTGTCTTTTTGCTGCTGCTGGTATTTGTGCCTAAATACGGCTTAGATAAGGGCTTGTGGCTATCCATTTTTCATAGCGTTAGCGCTTGGAATAATGCCGGGTTTAGCGTTTTCTCAGACAACCTCGTGGGCTATCAAGCGTCCCCTTTAATTAATCTAGTGATTCCAGGATTAATCATTTTTGGCGGAATTGGCTACGAAGCGATTTTTGAAATCTATCTCTGGATACGGGGACGCTTGAGCCGCCAGCAGAAAAGAATGATCTTTTCGCTCAATTTCAAGGTTGCGGTTAGTACCACGTTGATTTTGCTGACACTAGGAACGATCGCCTTCTTCCTAGTAGAAAGCCAAAATGTCAAAACATTGGGCGCAATGGATCTGCCCACCCGGTTGATGACGGCGTGGTTTCAATCAACCACCTCTAGAACCGCAGGCTTCAACACGATCGATGTTGGCAAAATGACCACCGCAGGGCTGTTTATCACCATTGCCCTGATGTTTATTGGCGGCAGCCCCGGCGGCACCGCAGGCGGCATCAAAACCACCACTCTACGCATTCTCACCAGTTGCACGAAGGCAGTGCTGCAAGGCAAAGAAGAGGCACAGCTTTATGATCGTCAAATTCCGATGACGTTGGTGTTGAAAGCCGTTGGGGTTACCGTCGGCTCGGTAGCCGCAGTCATCATGATCACCATTTTGATTTCGCTATCTGACCCAGAATACAACTTCATCCAAATTTTGTTTGAAGTGGTTTCCGCATTTGCCACGGTGGGCTTATCTACCGGCATCACCGTGGATGCGGGCTTTTCGGTGTTTGCCAAACTAATGCTAGTGGCAATGATGTATGTCGGACGGGTTGGGGTGTTGCTGTTGATGGCGGCGCTGTTGGGCGACCCTAAACCGAGCTTTGTTCGTTTCCCTGAAGAAACGCTGTTAGTTGGATGAAAAGTCTATGTGGAATGCGGACTCCCCCGACTCCCTAAAAATTGCTGTATTAAAGTGCGATCGCTCCACCATTTATTTGCTTCGACATTCTGCTAAGTTAAATAGCGGCAACACCATTCAATATCAGCAACCTTCAGTCTTTAGAAGTTAAGTCTTTAATTAAAGGAGACGGTGCAAACTCCAAAATCTAGGAAATTTTGTGCCGATATAAGCAGTGGTCAACCTATCATCCTTAAGCTTTTTCCATAGTTTGCGACGCGATTCGAGTCGGAATAAACAGTTTGCTGTGATCGGGTTAGGG
>JBBSCL010000513.1:0-3383 GCA_038250345.1 Leptolyngbyales cyanobacterium | reverse complement strand
CCTTTGATAATTGGCGCTGATCAGTCAATGATCTTTTTACTTGAGAAATTGATAGCGATTGAAACATAGAGCACCCAACAAATTTAGTTCACAATGACTGAGATTTTTCCGCGCTAGTTTTTTGTACTAGAGTTGCTGCTGTTGGGGTGATCGCGCCATATCTATCTGAACGGCGGACCGAGTAATAAAATCTCCATCGTGGGTAAAAACGCGCAGCTTTTGTAACACTTGCCGTCGCCACAAAAGAATAGCAAGCACTGGACCTAAAGTCAGTAAACAGCCGAACAAACTGAGAGGAGTATTTCCACTTCCTGCACCGATTACTGCACCTGTTGTAAGGCAAAAGGTGAGACTGGAAAGCGAGAAAATAGGCAAATTTCTAATCAACACTGCAAACGGTAATAGCACTGAAGGATACCAAGACATCAGCCATGGTGTTGCTCCCAGCAGCAACGCCATTGTGACCCAGCCCAAATCGGTCACCAAATCGACTTCTGAGTATTTTCGTTTGAGATAAGGCTGAAGCAGTTTCCAACTGTAGAAAATGGCAAAGCCTAACACTGTAACCCGGCTGAACTGCTGAATAGCGGGTTGATTTTCTAAAAAGGTTGATCTGTTAAAAAACGATAGTCCTAGATTGACTAGGTGATGAATGGAACGTGCTGTTAACCCAGAAACCCCAGGATTGAGCAAGCTTTTCCAGGCTGTCAACGTTGGAAAAATAGTTTGGCTTAAGACTATGACAACAACAGTCAAAGCGCCTGCGGCGATCGCTAACGTTTTCCAAAGCCGTCGCGAAATCAGAAAGCCCACTACAAGCGGCAACCAAATAATCGGTAGCGTTTTAGTTAAGAAGCCTGCGGCGATCGCCAAAATTGCTGCAACGTAGCGGCGATGAAACAAGCAACCAATCAAAACAATCACTGAAAAGCACAGGAATACATCCACATGGGCATCTGCAACATGAGCGATTAAAAGGAACGGATTTAGGATGTATGCGATCGTCAGCTTGCTACGGCTTGGAGACTCCTTAAGTAACCGCCAAATCAAATAAGCATTGAGAATGTAAACCAGCAGGCAAAAGAGCTTGAATACATACACTCCTAAAATTGGATTCACTCGAATAAATATGGCAGAACCCGTGAAAAACAACTGAGAAACCGGACCATAGGTGGAGGTTTGCAACCAATAAAGCAGTGGCATCAACACACTAGAAACATAGCTAGCAGGGATAATGAATGGATTTACGCCACGTAAATTCATCAGCCCATACTGCAAATAAAGATAAATATCATTACTAAGCGGATAAGCAATCAGTGCAAGTAGCAGAAATGGGGTTGCAGGCTTAATAATCTGCTTGAATTTCAACTCGTTTGAAAGGGGTTTGCTACAAAATAACCAAACTACATAGCATACGCACAAGCTAATGTATGAAAACATTGACAGAAGCCGAATGAAACTAATGCCATTAAATGATTCATTATTAAAGTTGGTTTCCTCACCCGCGATCGCCTCAAAAAAACTTCTCACTCCGCCAATGGCTAGAACAGTAGAAAGCACTAAAGCTGCTACAAATGCAAAGACATACAAAAACTGAATTTTGCCAATGGTTTTTAGCATGACTATTCTTAGAGAACTAAGGTTTTAAGGTGAAACAAATCATTTAACCAGTCCAACGAAAGCAATTTGCAAAGAAACGCGATTGGCTTTAACCAATCTGGGTTACTCGCCAGTTGAGTCTTAAATTGATCCAGAAATTCCAAGCGGTGACAACTGCGATCGCTAAGAAGTTAGCAAGATATGCGTTCAGATGCAGTCCATTAAAGAGAACGTTTAGGAGTAGGATTTTTAAGATCAATCCCATCAAACAAATGATGTTGAATTTCAAAAATCGCTTAAGCTGTTGCCGAGGACTCGACTGCTTTTTAGAAAGATCTTTGAACGTCCAGCGATCGTTCCAAAGAAAGTTATTAACAATCGCTAGTTCGCCTGCAAGTATGGCGCTTCGTGTTAAGCCAAAACTCAAAATATCGTAGAAAAAATACAACAGTCCCATATCAACCAACAGCCCAGACAAGCCCACAAATGCAAAGCGAATAAATCGACCCATAGGGAAATTAAATTTTCTACCCCACCGCCCTAAACGCCCAGAATCGATTCGTAGCCGTGTTAGATGATGTAGGTAATCTTTATATTGCCGCCAAGTTACTTTGCTTTCGCCAACCTCGCGCTCCTGAAAAACATAGCCCACTTCAGAGATTTGTTGAATATCACCGCGACCAATTACTTCTAATAAAATCTTGTAGCCAACTGGGTTTAGTGGAACTCCGGCGATCGCTTTGCGTTTCACCACAAAATAGCCACTCATGGGATCACTAACACTGCTCAACACTCGCGGCAAAATCATCAATCCTAACAGTTGTGCCCCACGAGATAAAAAACGTCGAGTTGCACTCCAGCTACTTACACCGCCGCCTTCTACATGGCGACTCGCCACTGCCAAGTCTGCGCCAGCATCAATCTTTTCTAAGAGTTGCAGTAATACTGCGGGTGGGTGCTGCAAATCTGCATCAATCACACCCACTACTTCGCCCCGTGCAGCTTGCCATCCCCGAATAACGGCTGTTGATAAACCGCGTTCGTGTTGTCGTCGCATTACTAGCAAGTTAGGATACTGATCTGTCAAATCTTGAGCATATTCCCAGGTGCGATCGGGGCTGTTGTCATCAACCACAAGCAATTCATAATCATTAGGCAGCACTTCGTCTAAAAGCTGACTCAGTTGTGCAAGCATCTTGTCTATGTTGTCTCGTTCGTTAAAAGTTGGGATGATTAACGAAAAGTGTATCGGAAACACTAGATCCGATGGTTGAGCAGCATATCCATGAGTTGAAGACGATTGAGGGAGTCTTGGAACTTGAAGTAATCCAGACGGTGCTTGCAGTAGATGCTTCTGTTGAATGTTGATCATCGGAAATCCATTCGCTTAGGTAGGTCAACAAATCATGGCGATATTCACGGCTAACATCAGAGATTTGATCAAGCAGATTAAAATATAAATCTGTTTAATTCACGAATGAAAGCTGTCTAAACCTATGCGTCTAAACATATGTAAAGTTACAAGGAAAAGCAAGGGGGTGTAAATATCCCTGTGGGCAGACATTAAGGCAGAATCATCTCAGTTTGGAATACTCCTTAGAACACTCCAGAGCTATCCTCATCCCCCATCCCCTGCTTCGTACGCCCTTTGGTCTACTCCCAAATCGGGGTGAGAGCAAAGGGTGACATGTACCCGATGAAAGTTATTTATAGCGGTTTTCAGATGAATAGACGTGAGCAATGCTCACCGCCCCGATGAGTGAAGCATTCTGGCAATGAATGGG
>JBBSCL010000512.1:0-3386 GCA_038250345.1 Leptolyngbyales cyanobacterium | reverse complement strand
GGCTAACGTGCCATTTTAAGCGAATATATGACCGCTTTAGATTCGCAACCGCGATCGCAACGTTAAAGGATACCTAAACGGGTTGCCTGAGGCATCGGCAAATAGCGAACAGAATGGGGCAATATACTCACGGGTCGCAGATTGCGAGGAAATAGTCTGGGTTTGGTTTTGAGCAACGTTGTCGTAATTTTGGCGGCATGGGCTATTTCAGGATTCCATAGCTGCTGGACAATGTTGTGTACCAATCCTGTAGAGATCGCAGCAAATGATGTCAAACTGGCTGCAAAGAACCCGACAATCTGCAATTTCATGGAATACCTCTTGCCCAAATAAATAAAAATTAGCTAGGAAACAGGACTTACGCAAATCAACCGAAATTTGCCCCCCAACCCCCAATTCTGGGGGAGCTAGAGATCAAAGTCCCCCAGAATTGGGGGATTTAGGGGGCGAGTGCGTAAGTCCTAGGAAAGATCAACCTGTTTCCAACTACGGGTTGAAACGTGAGTTTTCCGGTTTCCCCTTAAGTTGTAGGATGCGACATTCGCCCCTAGATAATCATCAGAGGTTTCACAGGACTTTGTGCTGAGGTTTGGAGAAACAACCGCATTTCTACGCCAAGCTGGATGAGTGCTGAGTTGGACAGGTTTACTCAGCTAAAAATCGCTGTATTTCTGCGATCGCCCTTTCTTAGGCAGTTTCCGGAAAAGAATCTCCCTGTAAGGGCAGGTTTTTACCATTGATCGGTCGGTGTAGAAGGCTGTCTGTTAAACCTGCCCCAACCATTGGGGTAGCTTTTTTCTCAGAAATCTCCTTAATGCTCAAATTGCTGAGTCGATGGCTGATTTGCTCTTGCCCAAGCGCTGCGGCAAGCGGCAAGTGTGTTGTAGGCAGATCGCCTTTTGGCAGAAGCCAAATCATATAAAATGAAGCACGAACGCTGTATCCTGTTTGGATGAAGTCATGCCCCTACCCACTAGCAAAGCTAAAACCCTGAGAGAAGCCTATCTGATTTGTGATGTGGAGCCGCTGGAAAGCGAGGATATGGAGCGGTACTATGTGCCCCTCGAAGCGCGAATTGATGCGATCGGCAACGTTAATATGAAGCTGGATATCCTGCAACCGGGTAAGCCCATGACGCTATTGTTTACTGGGCATATTGGTAGCGGCAAAACCTCTGAACTGAATCGACTGAAACAAAATTGGGCTAAGCAGTTTGAAACGATTTTTTTGCAAGCGGAAGACGAGACTGATGTAAACGACATAGCGTGTACCGATTTATATCTGCTGATTATCAAGCAGGTGGAAGTAGTTTTACGCAAGCATGGTCTAAAATTTCGCCAAGATGTTTTGGATAGCTTTGAGAATTGGTTTCGCCAAATCACAAAGGAAACTGAAGAATCCGTGGCGAAGTCGATCAATGTGGAAGCGGAAGCCAGCCTCGGATCAGAAGCGCCCTTCATTGCCAAGCTGCTATTTAAGCTGATGGCAAACATTAAGGCAGGTTCGACCGAAAAACGCACCATTCGAGAAGAGCTAAAGCAAGATTTTTCCCGCTTTAAGACCGATATCAACCTGTTGCTGGTAGATGGTTTGAAAAAGTTGCAAACCAAGTTTCCGGAGAAAAAAGGCTTTTTAATTATTGTGGATGGCTTGGACAAGTGCCCCCGCGAGGTCGCAGACAAACTGTTTTTTGACGATGCCTTCAAGCTTCAGGGGTTGCTTTGCACGATTCTATATACTGTACCGATCGGCTCACTCTACACGCCTCGCGGTATTAACAAGTCAGCCTTTCCCGATGATCCTGCAATTGTGCCCATGGTCAGGGTGTATGACTACGATCGCGATCGCCTAGAACTTGCCCATTGCCAAGACGGGCTAAAAGCCATGGCAGCATTGATTCGGCAACGGGTTGAAGTAGATGATATTTTTACCACAGAAGATCAACTCTATGATGTTTGCAAAGCCAGCGGTGGACATCCCCGCTTTTTAATGCAAATTATGCGGACAGCGTGTTTGACTGGCAGCAGCAAGCAACATCCCAGGCTCACAGATGACGACATTACCTATGCAATTAAGCAACTACAATTTCGGTTTGAACGAGAACTGGTGTTGATGACCCGCGCTTATCCAATTCTGGCAGAAATTGCGCTCACGAAAGATGTGAATGACGATCGCATTAAAGAACTAGATACCGATAAAGTGCTGTCAGAACTGCTGTTTAGCACCGCCCTGCTGGAGTACAACGGGATGAATCGCTGGGTCTATCCCAATCCTTTCGTTCGGCGGAGTGAACTTTTCCAACGAGCCGTTGAGCAACTCAATGCTGAACCTTAATCTTGATGCGGTGAGCCAAGATCACGCTGCGGCAGAGTTTCTTGGCTATAACCTGGAAGCGCTGGCAGAATTAGCAGCCTTTGCCGATTTTTCGCAAGGGTTTACCATTGCTTTTGCCGAAATCAACTTTTCGGGAGATGCGGCGCGGGTCATCGCAGCATTAAAAAGACATCCAGCTTGTGCAACTATTCAGTTTGCTGAAGTGATGCTAGATGATCCCAGATTAACTGCGCCGCTGAGCCAACTCAAACTTAAAGTGGCAGGATTGCAGCGCCAGCCAGACCGAAAGCTGGTGTTAGTGGTGCAGGGCTTAGAAAAATCGATTGGGATTACAGGCGAAATTTCCACGCCAGTGCTGCGAGATTTGAACTACACCCGCGATCTGTTTCCTGCCCAAATGCCCCATCCGATTATTTTTGTGCTGCCTGACTATGCCTTGCAGCGATTGGCAAAGACTGCGCGCGATTTTTGGTCATGGTCATCGGCAGTGGTGCGGTTTCAGTCGGCTCCCCAAACAGTTACGGATGCCAAAACGCAAACCTTAGATCCACAGCGGCTATATTCCAGCGATTTGGCTCCTGTGAAGCAAGAGCGAATTGACCAATTATTGCGCCTGTTGTCAGAAAACACGCCCTCACCGACCGCTGACCCGATATTACATGCTGCCCTACGGCTGAATTTGCTACAAGAGTTGGGCGATGCTTACAACAGTCTCTCGAATTTGCAGCAGGCAAAGCGTTATTATCGGCAGCACCTGGAATTGGCAGAGCAGATTAATGATCAGGCGGCTGTGGCGGATGGGCTGGTGAGTCTGGGGCAGATTTTGTATCGTCTGGATGACCAGCATCAAACGGCACTGGCGTATTATGACCGCGCCCGTAGCCTTTACCAAACCCTAAACAACTTGGGGGGAGAAGCGAACACGTTACAAGCGATCGGCGACGTGTTGCAATTTCTTGACCGTCGCAGTGAGGCATTAGAGAACTACGACGGGGCGATGGAGATTTATCGCCAAGTGGGAGATCGGCTGGGAGAAGCGAACACGTTAAAAG
>JBBSCL010000511.1:0-3388 GCA_038250345.1 Leptolyngbyales cyanobacterium | reverse complement strand
GATTGCCTTGAGTTAAGCGCGATCGCATCTCTCGGCTTGCCATCTGGGGTTGAAACATCTCCGTATCCACGCCCCGCTGCCACAAATCTACCCGCTCAATGCCGTGTTCTGTCAAAGCCTGCACCATTGCCGTCGAGGTGCAAAGATTCAGTTGCGCCTGGTTATGCCCTACTTTGAGTAGCTCCCAGACCAAGCCCTCTAGCATTCCTAGCCCATAGTGCTGGAGATACTCTGGGATGTGGGTGTGATAGGAGGCAATCAGCGGAATATTCAGCGTTTTGCTATAAAAAATACCCGCCAACCCCAACACAGCAGGGTTGACCACATGAATGATATCTGGCTTAAATTGGGTCAACGCTTCCCCGATCGCCGGTCGAGGCAGCGCCATTTTTAGCTCTGGATACAGCGGCATCGCAAAGCCCGAAACTCCGTAAATCTTTGCCCCTTTATATTCCGTCAAGCCGCCGTCTGGAGAGATCACCAACACCTGATTGCCCATGCGCTGTAGCTGCTCCACGGTATGCCGCAAGCGGGTGACAATGCCATCAACCTTGGGCAAAAAAGTCTCGGTGAATAGAGCAATACGCATAAGTGAACGCTTTAATAAAATGGCAGTGCTAACGTCGAGGGAGCAGGCAAAGACCATGAACGCCAATGGATACCATAATGCCGCCTAACAAAACTCCAATTCCTTCGGCAAAGCAGTTTTGATTCGATGCCGATTTTCAGCGGCTTGGGCAATGGATAGCTCGCGCACGGCTGCCCCTGATGTTGCTAGCTTCTGGTAGTTTTGATAGCTTTTGTCTAGGGCTGACCATTCTGGAAACAGGAAAAAAACACAGAGCGCGATCGCCCCCAATCCACGGGCGATCGCAGTCACAACCAACAGAAACACACGAGCGCCCATCGCGATTACCGTTTCCAGGTGACTTTGGGCATAATCTGCGACTCGTCTACGCGGGTTTTGTATTTGACCGCCACATTTAATAATGAATCCAGCAGCGAATTCGAGAGGTAGTGAGGCTCCAAGCCGAGATCCAGCAGGTTTGTGTTTTTGGCATTGAAGTAGTGTTCTTCTTTTTCAATCCGAGGATTTTCTAAGTGCTTCACCTCAACCTTCAAACCAATCTCACCGCCTGCCTTTTCAACCATTGATGCTAGGTCGCCCACGCTGAATAGCTCAGTGAACTGATTGAACACCCGAAACTCGCCGGGAGCTGCCGGAGTGGCGATCGCCAACTCCACGCAGCGCACTGTATCCCGAATATCCAAGAAGCCGCGAGTTTGTCCGCCCTTGCCATAGACCGTCAGCGGATGCCCAATCGCCGCCTGCACACAAAAGCGGTTGAGCGCCGTGCCAAACACGCCATCATAATCCAACCGATTCACCAGCAAATCGTCCATGGCGGTTTCATCGGTTAATACGCCGTAGACCACGCCCTGATTCAGGTCAGTTGCCCGCAAGCCCCAAATGCGACAGGCAAAATGGATATTGTGAGAATCATGCACCTTACTCAGGTGATACATACTGCCGGGTTGTTTGGGATAGGGCAAAGTGTCTTTGCGCCCGTTGTGTTCGATCGTGATGTAGCCCTCTTCAATATCAATGTTAGGCGTGCCATATTCACCCATCGTGCCCAGCTTGACCAGGTGACAATCGGGGAAGTCCTCCTTCATGGCGTAGAGAATATTCAACGTGCCAACGACATTGTTCACTTGAGTCATGACCGCGTGTTCGCGATCGATCATCGAAAAAGGCGCGGATCGCTGTTCGCCGAAATGGACGATCGCTTCCGGTTCAAACTGCCGCAGCGTCTTACTCAAAAACTCGTAGTTTGTAATATCGCCAATAAACAGGTCAATGTTTTTGCTTGTCAACTCCTGCCAGCGCTTGAGACGTTGCTGAATCGGCGCGATCGGGGTGAGAGTTTCCACACAAAGCTCATTATCCCAATGCCGCCGCACCAAACTGTCGAGAATGCCAACCTCATATCCCTGTTTGTTGAGGTAGAGCGCGGTTGCCCAACCGCAATAACCATCACCACCGATTACTAGGACTTTCATCTTGCATGTGCTTGCGAATACTCTGCCAAATCTACCAGACTTATGCACATTCTGAGCTATGAATTTGGGCTAATCCCTTTGAGGTTGAAAAATCTCTACTATGCTGATTTATAAAATCTACCCAACTTGTCAGGCTTCAGAACTGCTAGATGCTGACTGAATGGAAAGTTTGATCACAAATTCAGCGCTTGTACTGGGATAAAATAAAGCCACGCAACGCGATCGCCCCCAAGAACTATTTCCATGCAATTTAGTGAATTTAAAACCATCGGGGCTGTAGTGCAAAAATTTCAGGTGCGCTACACGGAAGCCAATTTTATTAACCCGTTGGCATTCCAAATTTCCGACTATTTCCAAGAAGATTTAGCGCTGATGATGCGGGAAGGCGTGATAGACAACTCCGAGTTTGCCATTTGCGAGAATCTGATTTATCCCGTCCTGAAGGAAGTGTGGAAACAGTATCGCCAGTATTTTCTGCTCTGGAGTCATCAAGCGCTAACGTTTGACAATACGCTAACTGGATTTCCAGAATATATTTTGGCTCAACGATCGCCTTTAGGTAAAGTTGTATTTGACAAGCCCTATCTGCTGCTTGTGGAAGCCAAACAGGATAATTTTGAAGCAGGCTGGGCACAATGCTTATCTGAAATGATTGCGGCACAACGACTCAATCAAACTGTACCCATGCCCGTGTTTGGCATCGTTTCTAACGGCACCAGTTGGCAGTTTGGCAAGTTAGAAGCAGAAGTCTTTACTCGCCACATTCTGCCATACTCCATTTTTGACCTAGAGCATTTGTTTGCAGCCGTCAACTATATTTTTCAGCAGTGCAAACTGCAATTGGCAGAGTACGCGATCGCCCAAGCCTAACATAAATAGGACTTACGCACTTGCCCTCTAAATCCCCCAATTCTGGGGGACTTTGATCTCTAGCTCCCCCAGAATTGGGGGTTGGGGGGCAAATTTCGGTTGATGTGAGTAAGTCCTGATAAACCGTTCGACTCAAGCGTTCGACCAAAATCTACAAAGTCGCAAACGCTTGATCCACGGCGTGAAGAGCCTGATCAATTTCAGCCGCAGAGACGATCAGCGGCGGCACAAAGCGAACCACCTTGGGTCCAGCAGGAACCATTAACACACCTTGATTAATGCCAGACTGCACCACCTGAGCGGAAGTCAAATCAATTTCTGCTCGAATCTCCAGACCGTTGATTAGCCCCCAACCGCGCACATCTGCCACTTTTTCGGGGTAACGTTGGGCGATCGCGTGTAGCCCGGTTCGTAGTTGCTCTCCGCGCTCCTGAGCATTTTGCAGCAGGTGATC
>JBBSCL010000510.1:0-3390 GCA_038250345.1 Leptolyngbyales cyanobacterium | reverse complement strand
GTTATCTTACTTTGCAGGTCAGTTTGTGCCTTTAGAAAAGGTAGTTGCTTTGACAGGTCAATTTAGTGTGGTGGTTTTCGTGATTGTGGCAGCTTGGATTGTGATTCCACTGTGGCTAGAATCTCGAAAAGTTGCTCAAGAGACAGCGACAGCGGCAATCCCTGAAGAAACTCCTACAAACCCTCAAGAATCAGGCAATTAGGAACTTGCACCCAAATAAACGGGAATATGTCACTTTTGCGCCCTCAGCCTAAATCCCTCTCCCAAGAGGAGAGAGTGACTTCATCTGGCTCACCTTCTCCCTTTGTGGGAGAAGGGGCTAGGGGCAATTTGCAGCGACGGGTGCCCAAACTATTGCTGTAAAAAATTCATACGGCAGAGTGTGGCAGTGGTTTAAGCAGGGCAACGGATAAGAAGATTGTCATGCTGAGTGCAGCGTTAAGCAAAGCCCAAAAAATGGATGCCCACAACTTTTACAAAACATCTTTGCCCGTGATGTTTCCTCTGGAAGCCTTAACGTCTCCCCGTTTTGTTTTGCTGTCGAGGCGCTTTTGCTGAGAGCTACGGGTGGGCTTGCTGAGTTTACGTTTTTTGGGCACTGCGATCGCGCTTTTAATTAAGCCTTGTAGTCTTTTCAGCGCTTCTTCGCGGTTCTGTTCTTGGCTGCGATGTTCCTGAGCTTTGATCACCACAACACCGTCTTTGGTAATGCGATGATCGTTTAGCTGCAACAAGCGCTCTTTGTAGCGATCGGGGAGCGAAGATGCGGGGATGTCAAAGCGTAAGTGAATCGCCGTTGCCACCTTATTCACATTTTGTCCGCCTGCCCCTTGGGAACGAATGGCGCTGATTTCGATTTCGTTGGCAGGAATTGTCACCGTGTTGGAGATGTGCAGCATGACTAATCGGGGAGGAATGACACGACTATGAAGTTTAGTTTAGGGCGATCGCATTCGTTGAAAGAATTTACACCGATGTTCCCCGATCAATCTGCTCAACCTCGATCGCCGATAGACTAACATCAGCGGCTTTTACCGAATCTTCAATGCTGCCAACTTTACTGGCACCGGGAATGGGCACTACGCAAGGAGACTTCGCCATTAACCACGCCAATATCAAACAATATACTGATACGCCCTTCGTTTGGGCAAGCTGAGCGATCGCTTGGATTTCCGGCAAGTTTTTGACGCGGCGACTGCCCCCCAAAGGACTCCAGGGCAAAAAGGTGAGACTTTCTTGCTGACAATACGCCAACACGCCATCCCGTTCTGGTTCACGATACCAGGGATTGTATTGGTTTTGCACGGACACGATTTCCACCACATCTCGCGCCTGTCGAATTTGCTCCACCGAAAAGTTAGATACGCCCACATAGCGGATCAGTCCGGCATCAACCGCTTCCCGCACGGGCGCAAGGGATGCCGAAATTGAATACTCTGGATCAGGCGAGTGATATTGCCAGAGGGCGATCGCCTGCTTCCCACCTAGAGCCTCAAAACTTTCGCGAATCGTTTTTCGTAAGTGGTCTGGGCTGCCATTCCGAGTCCAAGAACCATTAGGGCGCATCAATCCCCCTTTTGTGGCGATCATCACCTGACTCGTATCGCCGCTGTATTGCTGCAATGCTTTGAAGAGCAAGCGCTCATTATGATGCTTGTCGGTTTCATCCTGACAGTAGGAATCGGCAGTATCGAGCAAGGTGACACCCAAATCTAAGGCACGATGAACCACCGCGATCGCGTCTGATTCACTGGGTCTACCGCTTAAAGAAAGCGGCATTCCACCCAGACCAATAGCGCTAATTGAGACAGAAGTTGTGCCCAACTGTTTAGTTTTCATCGTTCCTTCAGGGTGTAGAGGTGATTAAAAGTTCAGCATAATCCAGCAAACGCGATCGCTCAATCTGCCTTGAGGCTATGTCGGTAGTGGAGTCGAACGAGAGTGATTGGAAGCGCAAGCCTTTAACCTGACGCACAAGGATCAAATGGTTAGTTCGCAAAATCATCTGACTTTTTACTAAGCCGTTCGGCGGTTCGCAGAATTTTTCCGGCGAGCATGGCGGCTCCAAAGCCATTGTCGATGTTGACGACACCCACTCCGGCAGCGCAGGAGTTGAGCATGGCAAGCAAAGCGGCTAGCCCATTAAAACTGGCTCCGTAGCCAATGCTGGTGGGAACGGCAATTACGGGGCAGTCGGCTAAGCCTGCAACGACGCTGGGTAAGGCTCCTTCCATGCCTGCGACGACGATCAGCACATCGGCATCGGCGATCGCGTCTCGTTGGCTCAGCAGGCGATGAATTCCGGCAACACCCACATCCCATAGGCGTTTCACCTGAAAGCCACAGAGTTCTGCGGTAACCGCTGCTTCTTCAGCAACGGGCAAATCGGAGGTGCCCGCCGAAAGAATGCTGATTAAACCAGGATAAGCAGGCGTTGAATCCTGCGAATTGGGTTCGGGGTGCAAAGTGCAGATCCGCGCGATCGGGTAGTAGCGCAGCCCCAATACTTGTTCGCTCAGTTGCTCATACACAGCGCGTTCAATCCGGGTTGCCATCACCACAGACGCTTTATGCCGCATCGCTTCCATAATTTGAGCGATCTGATCTGGCGTTTTGCCCAAGCCCCAAATCACCTCCGGAAAGCCCGTTCGCAGGGCGCGGTGATGATCAATATGGGCAAAATCATCCACTGGCTCGTAGGTTAAATATTTGAGCTTGTCGAGGGCGCGATCGGGGGACACTTCTCCTTGGGCAACAGCATTGAGCAGATGGCGAATCGCGTCGGGTTGAGTCACAGATGCCAGAAATAGAAACGTCTATTTTTACTGTATCGAAGCGGAGTCGGAAGTGCAAAGTCGCGACCATCACGATCGCCCCAACGCTATCTGGAAAAACTCGCATCACGATCGCTTTTCACTGCGACCTTTTAGCCTTGACACACCCTATTTGACATACCCTTGTTGGATGCAGCTACTGATTAGATGGAGTATGCCTAAGAGCGGCGATCGCCCTTTCCCATCTAGCCTAACCAGCCTTTCAACTTTTCGGCTACTTGAGGACGGCGCAGTTTCCGCATTGCCTTGCTTTGAATTTGGCGAACTCGTTCTCGTGAAAGGTTGAACAAACCGCCGACTTCTTCTAAGGTGCAAGGCTTACTAGAGCTTAAGCCATATCGCAGAGAGATAATCTCTTTTTCGCGCTCGGTGAGTACAGTGCCTAGCACTTCCCAAATATCTTGGCGCAACATGGTTTCGCTAATTTGCGATTCGGGCGATCGCGTTTCGGCATCTTCTAGCAAATCAACTAGCTCAGTATCTTCATCTTTACCAATGCGGTAGTTGAGCGACAGCGATCGCCGATGCACTTGATGTAGGTTTTGCAGTTGCTCTG
>JBBSCL010000509.1:0-3393 GCA_038250345.1 Leptolyngbyales cyanobacterium | reverse complement strand
TGGTTCTTGCTATGTACGGCGATGTTAGCCTTGTTTTTGGGGATTGAGAAACGGAAAGCTGAGTTACGGCTTTCAGAAATCAAAGGCAGCAAATCCCGCCGAGTTTTAGACCGATACTCACTACCCTTACTCAGTCGGATGGAAGGAGTGGTGACCAACGGCACAATTCTTACCTATGCACTGTGGAGTTCTGGCCCTGCTGTGAATGGGGCTTCAACGTCTTGGATGATGTTGACGGTGCCATTTGTATTATATGGTGTCTTCCGCTACCAGCTGCTGAGCGATCCTGAAGAAATCGGGCGGCGCAATCCAGGTATAGAAGGAGGTGGCAAAACGGAACGTCCGGAAGAGGTTCTACTGGGTGATAGACCCCTGTTATTAAATGTCTTGCTCTGACTAGTCACCACGTTTACAATTCTGATCATCAACAAACAAGGACTGATTCAATAAGTTCAGCGAATAATCTCTCACCTGCTTGAAGCGAATCCAAGTGTTTGTACTTGGATAGCACTCAACTACGAATTCGAAACGTAAGACTTAGGTCTCGATAACTCAATTCCTAAAAGCCTCTAGAGCCTCCAAGGCTCTTGGTAAAACATCCTTCCTTATAGTTCAGAGGTGAAGATGATTGTCATTCCAACTGAAATTCCTGAAGTCTTAATAATTGAACCTCAAGTTTTTGGGGATGATCGTGGTTTTTTTCTCGAAAGTTTCAACTACGGTAGTTTCTCTGAAAAAACTGGGCTTGACATTAATTTTGTGCAGGATAACCATTCTCGATCTGTGCAGAATGTGTTGCGAGGCTTGCATTATCAAATTTCACAACCCCAGGGTAAACTCGTCCGCGTGGTGGTCGGGGAAGTTCTAGATGTGGCGGTTGATATCCGCCGCAGTTCTCCTACCTTTGGCAAATGGGTAGGCTGTCTTTTAAGTGCTACCAATAAGCGCCAATTGTGGGTGCCAGCGGGGATGGCTCATGGGTTTTTAGTGGTATCAGAAGTGGCTGAAGTTCTTTATAAAGCCACAGATTATTATGCGCCCCAGTATGAGCATAGTCTTCGGTGGGATGATCCAGATCTGGCGATCGACTGGAATCTTGAGGGTTCACCCATCCTGTCGTTGAAAGACAAGGAAGCGTCCCGATTGAACGATGCTGAGGTGTATACCTGATGAGAATTCTCTTGATTGGTAAAGATGGGCAGTTAGGGCATGATCTATCCCCTGTTTTAACGGCATTAGGAACAGTTGTTGCCGTTGGCCGAGAAGGTCTGAATCTGGCAAATCCTGATGAGATTCGTCAAACCCTTCGAGATCTGCAACCTCACGTAGTGGTCAATGCCGCTGCTTATACGGCAGTCGATCGAGCTGAGAGTGAGCCTGACTTGGCAAATGCTATTAATAGCATAGCTCCTACCATAATGGCTGAGATCTCTCAGGAGTTGGGGGCAGCATTGATTCATGTATCAACAGATTATGTGTTTGATGGGCAAAAGAATACACCCTATCGAGAAACCGATCTGACTCATCCTGTGAGCGCTTATGGTCGATCCAAGCTGTTAGGTGAATCCGGTATTCAGCAAGCTTGCGATCGCCACATAATTGTTCGCACCGCCTGGGTGTATGGGGTGGGGGGCAAAGGAAACTTTGTCAAAACGATGTTGCGGTTGGGAGCTGAGCGGGAAGAATTACGAGTTGTCGTTGACCAAGTTGGTACGCCCACTTGGTCATTGGATTTGGCTCAAGCGATCGCCCAGTTCGTTCTGCATCTTTGCCCCAGTGCCGCCAATCAGACTTCCGCAACAGGCATTTACCATTTCACAAACAGCGGTGCGATTAGCTGGTACGACTTTGCCGTCGCCATTTTTGAAGAAGCTGCGGCCTTGGGATTTCCACTCAAAGTTCGGCGGGTTGTGCCGATTGTGAGCGCCGACTATCCAACTCTTGCGGTTCGTCCTGCTTATTCTGTACTGTCTGACCAGAAAACAGCAGCGCTTCTGGGCAACCCTGCTACCCACTGGCGGCAAGGGCTACGTCATATGCTCAAGCAACTGGCTGAGTCTGCCTAGTAGTGATTCAAACGTTCTATCACCAATGCTGCCATAGGGCATCGTCATACCCACTTATTCTCTCCCAACCCAACCATTATGAAAGCAATTATCCTATCGGGTGGTAAAGGAACTCGCCTTCGCCCTCTGACCCACACTGGGGCAAAGCAGCTAGTTCCAGTTGCGAACAAACCTATTCTTTGGTACGGCATCGAAGATCTGGTGTCTGCGGGCATTATCGATATCGGCATTATTGTTAGCCCTGAAACGGGAGCAGAGGTACAGGCGAAGACCGGCAATGGTGAGCGGTTTGGGGCAAATATCTCCTATATTCTTCAGGAACAGCCCGCTGGCTTGGCTCATGCCGTGAAAGTCGCTCAACCGTTCTTGGGCGATTCGTCTTTCATCATGTATCTGGGCGATAACCTGGTTCAAACCGACCTCAAAATTTTCTTGGATGAGTTTAAGTTGAAGCAGCTAGATGCGCTGACATTATTGTGCCCAGTAGCCAACCCCAGTGCTTTTGGTGTGGCCAGGGTGGATGAGAATGGCCGGGTGTTGCAGTTGATAGAAAAACCCAAAGTGCCTCCCTCCAACCTAGCCCTAGTGGGAATTTATTTGTTTAATACTAGTGTGCATGAAGCGATCGCCAACATTCAACCTTCTGCGCGAGGCGAACTGGAAATTACAGACGCAATTCAGTATCTGATTGATCAGAGCAGAAAAGTAGAAGCCCAGAAGATTCAGGGCTGGTGGCTCGATACCGGAAAGAAGGATGACCTATTAGAGGCAAATCGAGTCATCTTAGATACTTGCCTGGTATCTGCCAATTATGGTGACATTGATGCCCATAGCCAGATCAGTGGACGGGTACAGATTGGAGAAAATACCAAGGTAATTAATTCTACTATTCGGGGGCCCGTCATCATTGGGGAAAACTGCCATATTGAAAATTGTTTTATTGGACCCTACAGCAGCATTGCGGATGATGCCACGCTGATTCATGCAGATCTAGAGCATAGCGTTTTGCTGCAAGGCGCAAAAATAACAGGCATTCAGCAGCGGATTGTCGATAGTTTGATTGGGCAACGAGCGCAGATAAAAGCAGCACCTCAACGCCCCAAAGCGCTGCGGTTCATGATTGGTGACGATAGCCAGGTAGAAGTAATTTGAAGTACAGGCTCGTTCATTTAGGTTCTATTTTTCACCCTCATAGTTATGTCACTTGTTGAACAGCTTCCTATGAACACTCCAGCATTAAGACCATCTCGCAGAATTTTGATTACTGGCGGGGCAGGATTTATTGGCTCCAACTTTGTTCATTATTGGGGCAAACACTATCCGGGCG
>JBBSCL010000508.1:0-3407 GCA_038250345.1 Leptolyngbyales cyanobacterium | reverse complement strand
GTTTCTACCGTGCCGCCCTGAACCTTGCTTGCAGCTTCTAAGCCTGCTTCTACTGCTCGTTTCACTTCCGAGACATCACCCCGAATATTCACGGTAAACCGCGCACTTCCTGCCCGGAGATAGCCCACTAATGTAATCCGTCCAGCTTTAACCATGGCATCGGCAGCAGCCAACACAGCCGGAAATCCCTTTGTTTCAATCGATCCAACTGCTTGTGGCATCCCAAATCTCCTAATGCAAATTCAACAACGTGTAAAAACTGAAAACTGGTGATCTACCGACTTGTCTTTTACATTTCAGCACAATCCGGTTTTGAGTTGGGCAGTGTCCCAGCCTAGCGGCATCACATTCGGAACCGCTCAACCTGGTCTGTGAAGTCAATTGGCAGCACTGACTCCACGTTTTCAGGCGGGTTTGGAATAATGTAGTGTGAAACTAGCTTGCCACCCGGTGGAGTCGTTTCAGCCGCTGCAATCCCAGCCTCCATTGCTCGACGCACTTCTGCGGTTCGCCCGCGGACTGCAACCAAAAATTCCGCCCGTTCTGCTAAGCCAAAGTAGACCAATGTCACACTCGCAGATTTTACTAAAGCATCCGCAGCGGCAAGCGCTGGAGGAAACCCATCCGTTTGAATAACGCCCACGGCAAGTGGCATTCAACGCTCCTGAATCTAGTTAGCACAAAGTTTATTCTACGCGCCTTCCTGCCATTTATAGAGTTAAATGCTAAGCGGCTTCAGTTTTAAGAGGATTGCTGATGAGTTGATTAATTGCTGAAACGTCTTTCATGCACTCACCCATCGATCGCTAAAGCAGGTTGACTGTAAAGAATTTGCTCGGTGGTTATGGTGAAGTTTTGGTCTATCCAGATGAGGGAAGCTTGCAGAACAGTGCCGTTGAGTAAGTAAACGAGAGAAAAATTGCGTTGACGAATGTCATCGGTTTGAATGATGCGGGGAACGGCGGCGGCATTGAGGTAGACGGTTGCCTCTGGGCTAACCAAGAGCGATGTGCGAAGCGATTGTTTGGTATAGCGCAGGTGATGATGCATGTGACCGAAGGCAACCAGGGGAATAGTTTTGCCCTGTTGCCGCACTTGGTCGATCGCCGCTGCAAAATCGGGATCGCCGTGGTCGCCACCAATCGGTCGCCAATCTTTGCCGCAGGGATCATCTGGGCGATCGCCCAGTCCTAAAGGTCCACAATGCCCCAAAAAAATGATCGTGTCGTGGTCTGCTTGGTCTGCTGATGTCACTATTTGGGCAGTCGATTCAGCAAAATTGTGGATGCCGTAGCGCGCCTCGTAAAATTCGGGATTTTTCCACTCCGAGCCACCCCAGCTAAAAGGACGCGCCCCGACTACGGTTAAGTTCAAATCAGGAAAATCTCGTTTGCCGTAGCCAACGTGCAAATCGCCCAACAAATCAAACTGTTGCTGAACGCGGTCTTCTAAGGCGCGATCGTAAGGACATTTTTGCTTGCCCCAGTGCGAAGCGCTGTACCAGGCATCATGATTCCCAAAAATGACTGCTTTAGGAATGTCTAACGCCGCGATCGCCCTGACGACCTCAACGGATTCATTGCCAAAGTCACCCACAAACAAGGCTAAATCAACCCCAAGCTGTTGCAGCGCTAATCCATCAGCGGCTTCCCACTGATCGTGAACATCGCCAATCACAGCAATTTTAATTAACCCTAGAGCTTGCTTGCCATCTGTACTTGGCACTGCGATCGCCTGTGTACGCAATTCCTGATTCATACTGCGCTGTTGAATGGTCATACCTACAGTTTCCCCTATTCCCTCTACAGAATGACATCTCGCGGTTGATTACTGCCATCGCAGCCATCGACCGATCTGATACGCTGTCTCAATAGAATCAAGACGTTTTCTACCTAGTTTCTCAAACGCCTGCGATCGCCATTGTTCATATAGTCATGCAATTTTCTCCCTGGATTGATCACCTCTTTACCCAAGTGCGGAAGCTGCCGCTACAGCTTTGGATTGGGCTGATTGTTTTATTACCTCTCGGAACTGGGGTGCTTGGAGTTTGGCTGCTGAGCAAAATGGATGATGTGGAATGTCAAACCGTTTGGCTGTCGCCCTTGGCAACGGAATCAACGCGGCTGTATTGTGCCCAAGTGACTGCCGATCGCCGCACTGCAACCGACTTAGCAGAAGCAATTAAGCTGGCAGACTCGATTTCCCTCAGCCATCCTCTGCGGCAAGATGGCGATCGCCTGATTCAGCAGTGGTCTAATCGATTGCTGGAACTGGGCGATGCCGCGTTTCACAATGGCAAGCTGGATGATGCCGTTACCATGCTGCAATCCATTCCAGACAGTACGCCACTCCACAATTCCGCGACTCAACGCATAGAGCAATGGCGTGAAACCTGGAAATCCGCCGAGGACATTTTTCAAAAAGTTCAAGATGCGATCGCGGCTGATAACTTGTCGATCGCATTTGCCGAAGCCAGAACTCTTTTGAAAATCAATAACGAATACTGGCGAACTACGCAATTTCAAGATGTGGTCAACCAAATTCAAACGGCTAAAGAAAGTAAAAGCGCCCAAGCAGCCGCAGATCGTAAGAAAGGAATCGCCAGTGCCCTTGCTGAAAGAATGCGTCCTTTTACCACCGATGAGTTAATGTCGCGCTGGCAAAAAGAACAGGATCAAGAAGCAGGCATCCACTTACAAAAAGCGCGATCGCTTGCCGCAACGGGTGCAGTGAATCGGATAAGAGATGCGATCGCCGAAGCCCAAATGGTTTTGTCGGGCAGTGTTCAATATACCCAAGCCCAGCAGCTAATAAAAGACTGGAGTACCCAAATCGAAACCGCCGAAGATCGCCCCGCCCTAAACCAAGCCGCCGCCCTAGCCCGCAAAGGTGACATTGCCTCCCTCGAAGCCGCCATTACCGAAGCCAACAGGATTTATTTTGGCAGGGCACTCTACCGCGAAGCACAAGCCAACATTGATCAATGGTCAGCGCAAGTGCGTCAACTCTACGATCGCCAATATTCTCAAGAACTACCGCCTAATATCAGCAACCCCTCGCCCGATCCAAGCTTTTATCAAGTTCCAGCTAGTCCATAAGAATGGCAAGTGGCGAGTGGCGAGTGGCGAAGGGCGAAGGGCAAACGGCGATGAGGAGTATGGTTATAGCAGTAGTCCAATCTAGCTTTTTTTCCTTTTTCCTTTTTCCTGCTTGATCGCAATGCTAATTAAAAATCTGATTCCGCTGATTCTGCTGATCTTCGTGCCGATTTCGATCGCGGCAGACTGGTTGCAGTGGGGCGAAACTGCCGTTTTTTTCACCTCCGCCTTTGCCATCATTCCGCTTTCCATTTGGCTGAGTACGGCAACTGAAAAGGTGGCGGTGGTCACCGGACCGACCCTCGGCGG
>JBBSCL010000507.1:0-3413 GCA_038250345.1 Leptolyngbyales cyanobacterium | reverse complement strand
TCACCTGAGCTATGCCGTCGCCGGGTCGGGCGGGGCTGGCGTAACGGTGATGCGAACGACCTTTTTGGGACTGCAAAAGCCGTTTCAAGCCTGGATAGATGGCGCGTGGCAAACCGTGAAGCCCTACAGCGATCGCGAAACGATCGAGTTTCCCGCTCCCTATGGACGCACTGGCGTTTACTGGTTCGACATGCCCGAAACCTTTACGCTGTCAAGCACCTTCCCTGTTAAAACTGTGATCACGAAGTTTGGCACAATCCCCGATTTCTATAATCATCTCACCTGGAGCGTTGCCCGCTGGTGGCATCCGTGGCTGCTAAAACAAACTCCCGTAATTGAGTTTTTGTCGCAGGTTAGCCACTTCATGACCGATGTTACCGATCCGTTTAGCGGCATTGGCGTTGCCATTCGCTCTGAAGTCAGGGGCACAAAGGATGGCAAAGCCACTCAGGTTTGCTCCACGCTGACGCACCCCAACACCGCGATCGCGGCGGGATGTGGCACGGGCAGCATTGCCGAATTGATTCTATCTGGAAAGCTTGATACACCAAGCGTATGGGTCGTGGAACAAGCACTGCCAACTGATTTATTTGAACAAACCCTGAAAAAACGCGGCATCCAAATTCAACAGTCCATTCAAGCAGAATGACAAATGGCGAAGGGCGAATGACAAATGGCGAAGGGTGAATGGCGAACTCAAAACATTTCCACACTCCAAACTCAGAACTCAGAACTATCTTCGGTCGGTGCTTTTAGACTGCTAACAACTCGATTTCGCCCGGTCGATTTGGCTTTCAAAAGGTTCTGGTCTGCCCGTTTGAGTAAGTTTACGCCTCGTCCATCATCTGTAGTTCTCATCGTGGCAGTTCCAGCGCTGATGGTGATGGTTAGATCAACTCCATCATCAATTGTAAAAGGCTGTTCTCCAATTAAACGGCACAGGCGACGAGCCACCAAATCTGCTTCACTTTCATCGGTATTGCTGAGAATAATCACAAATTCCTCGCCGCCATAGCGAAACAGGGTATCCCGAAATCTGAGATTATGACGTAAACGGCTAGAAACCAGTTGCAACGCGCGATCGCCCACCGGATGACCATAAGTATCATTAATTCGTTTGAAGTAGTCTATGTCCAGCATAACCAGGCTGAGGGATTCTGATCGCGTTTGAGCATTCTGAATTTGCCGTGGCAGTTCCCAATCTAGCGCCCGCCGATTGTTGAGTTCTGTGAGCGGATCGGAAAGCGCGATCGCCGATAGAATGTCATTGGTTCGCATCAACTCACGATGGGTTTTGACTGCCCGCACCCCCGCTAAAATTTGCGATCGCAATAATCGATCTTGCTTGGCAATCTCATCCGATTTTAATACCTCACCTTGAGCGTCATTTTGAGGCAACCACAAATAGCCATCACCGCCCCCTTCTAAAGCCTCAGTGCGCGATTCCATCTCCCAGGTTCGCTTCAGGTCAGGTTCCAACATTTGAGTGGGAATTTCTAACAAAAGGCAATAAATCCAAGCCAGTTTTGCTTGTCCTTTAATCTCGTAGCAAAGTTCAAGGCTGCCAGGTTGGTTTACTTGCAAAATGATCAAGTCAGGTTGTTGCGCTTGAATGAGTGGCACTGCTTCACTAGGGCGAGACGCAATTTCTACAGTACAATTCAGCAAATTGTGGATGCGATCTAGAAGTGATTCAAGAAAGTCATCACCTCCGACCAACAAAATTGACGCGTCCATCGACATTAATAGCTCAATCTGATAATGCAGGTCGTGATTTCAACAAAGTACCGAATCTTCCAAGCTGTAAGCATACTTAGAGATCAGCAAAGGGCACAAGCTCTATCAGTAACAGAAGAATGTTCGGTAACCGAATATACTGACGATTTCAGCACCTACACGAGCCACATTCTCTTTTCCTGAAGGGTGTTGAGCAAAACTGAATATAGCAAAGAGTATCAGCGGAAGATGATGCATCCAAGGTAGAACATGCATTATGCCATTCAGATCCTATATTTGTGCCAATATAGTTTTCTTAATCGACCTTAAACAGTTCACAGCCTGACGTTTTAGAAATTCACCAAAAGGCTATTTGCTATTTTACTACGTCGGATAAATTTAATTTCGACAAATTCAACCTTGAACAGCTAGTGTTATCTCGTGGAATGATATGTTCTATTTACAACTCAGTATGACCAATATTTATGGGATACGCCTATCTGCATTGAGAGAGAGATGCTAAAAGTCGGCAAAATTCATCAAAGTGAAGCAGCAGTATTAAATGAAAGGTAATGGTTACCTTTTTGACAACCGGATATTCACGGGAAGGACATTTGCACTGATGGTCTACAGCAGAAATAAATTCAGAACGATTTTGCGCCATTTCAGCGATCCGTCATCTCGTTAAGAATTGTTAAATCTTCTTGGTGCAAGGGTTGTAGCGCCATGAAATTTTGAATTTATAATTGCTGGATGGTCTATGGTGATTGGAACAAATCATCGGTGGACAACGACTGACTGATAGACAGCTTTGCACTTGTTGCAATACAGTCGGATGCACTTCCTCATTTTTTGTGAGGCATTCGCGTCTCATACGGCATAATCTCTTGCAATCATTTTCAACAACGCTTATGCGCTCCAATTTTAAGCTGCCCTGGTTTCTTCCGAGTCTTGCGGGTGTGCTGCTGCTTCCCAGTTCAGTGCAGGCAAGCAACTTACAATCTTGGCGCTTTGATGTTCGCCAAAATCGGCTAGAGTTTTCCACTGATGAAGGCGTGCAACCAACCGCCCAGCTAGTGTCTAATCCGACTCGTTTGGTGATTGATCTGCCGGGAACAAAGTTGAAGCGCCCCAAGGTGAGTGAGTCTTTTGGTGGAACCGTTCAAACCCTGCGAATTGGTCAGTTTGATGCTCAAACGACTCGCCTGGTGATTGAACTAGCTCCCGGCTATGTGCTAGATCCAGCCCAAGTGAAAGTGCGGGGGCAGTCACCCACTCGCTGGTCCGTGCAATTGCCCACCCCGCGCCTAGAAGTTGTAAATACCGCTGTTGTGGTTCCTGCTAACGGCGCTAGCACATCGGCTGTTTTTCCTACCAATCCTCGATCGCCTGTGATGGCAACTGCGCCAAGTGTGCCTCAGCGTGGGAGTTCTCCAGCGATCGCATCTGTAACTGCGCCAGCCATTGACATGAATGGACTAATGCCAACGGGGCGATCGCTCAATTGGCTCCAGCAAAGGCTAGCAAGCTTGCGATCGGGGGAATACGCCTCTCTCAAACCCGGCATGTTTTTTATGGATTTGGAGACTGGCAACTATGCGGAGGTGAATGGAGATAAAATTTATCCCACTGCCAGCGTCATCAAACTGCCCATTTTGATTGCCCTATTTCAAGAAGTAGACGCTGGGAAGATCAGC
>JBBSCL010000506.1:0-3425 GCA_038250345.1 Leptolyngbyales cyanobacterium | reverse complement strand
TCACGAAACGGTAGCGCCTTGCCAATCACTTTCTCGTAGGTCTGCTGCCAGGGAACCGCGCTAATGTACTCAAAATTAACTGACATCAACGCTTCATCTGGGCTGGTTTCAACCAATGCCAAATAGTCATTGTTATAGCCAAAACGAGAGTCGCCTACCTTATCGCCCCAAGAGGCAATCACATCGTAGGTAAACCCCTCTGGCAAAACCAAATCATCGACCACTTCATACTGGCTAAATTCAGTCATCTGGCGATCGCTTGCCAGAGCATTCACCGCCAAAGGCATTGGTCCTTTCACTGGCTGAAATGCCAACTTCACCCCTGGGCTAAATGTGTTGCCGCCAGTTGAGGGGGGTTGACCGGGACGAATACCACAGGCGGTAGTGGTGGCTGCGGCACCTAGAAAAATCAGAAAGTGTCTGCGATTGAGAGTCATATTAGATTGCTTAAAGTCCCACTCTGTCCCGAATCTAACGCGATCGCTTTAAGGAACGGTTAATGATGCCATTTTTGTCTATAAGGCTACTGGGCTTGGGTGGTCGGCGATTCATTATGCGATCGCCCGCACGGACGCTTGAGCATCTCGCAGTAAGCCTTTGGCAATCCGAAAAAGCTCTTGCCCAGTATGCAAATAGTCTTCATCGTAATTCGCCGTGAAGTACTCTAGCTGTTCGATGCCATCTTCCACGCGATTCAGGCAGTAGAAAAGATGCTCTGCCACGCCTGCGACACTGGCAGGATTGGGCAGGGAACGAAAGACCTTTTCGGCTTGCATCAGCCCAGTTTGACAGTCTTCTAAATAAAGCTGAAAGTCGCGCATCAGTTCATCATCAAACGGATCGGCTGATAAATCATTAATTTCATCTTTGAGCGGATCTAAAATTTCGCGGATGGTGCGGTTCACGGGAGTGTAAACCAGTTTGAGCCACTGGTCTAGTTCGGTATCGGCTTGCTGCCCGGTTTTTTGCTGCTTGCGATAGTGCGCTTGAGCGGCAGTGGCGCGCTGTTGTCCTTGTTTTTTGCGAGATTGCCCAACATCTGAAGCAAAATCCGCTGCGTCTATTTGAGTGCGGTAAATTCGTACCTGATCATAGGATCGCCGATTGTGGGGATCTCCTAAAATTTCATAGGCGGCGTTGACTTTCGCTATTTTTTCGTGGTTGCTTGTGCTGCGATTGCGATCGGGATGGAAAAGTTTAGCAAGGCGGCGATACGCCTGCTTAATTTCTGCCTGAGTTGCCGTTGGGCTAACCTCTAGGATGCGGTAGTGATCGGGTTCTGCCATGCAGGTATTCTATCGCGCTTGCTAGAACACCAAAATCATACCCTGTATTGCTTTCTGCTGGTTTGTGTAGATGAAAAATCACGGAAATACCGTTGACATTTATTAGAATTTGCCCGCCAAAATTTGAGCAGCGGTTAATTTTAAGGTTGGAAAGACGGGGGATTGAATCAACGCTTCGCCCTGGAATTCTGTCAGGTCATAAAACTCATGATCGAGCAGACCAATAGTGATTTTCTCTGCTAGCGGGTCTACAATCCAGTATTCAGAAATTTCTAGGAGTCCGTACTCGGCGCGTTTGGAGCGATAGTCATCCGCTTGGGTAGAAGGGCTGACGACTTCAACGACCAGAAGCGGCGGTGGCTCATTAAAATCGATCACGGCTTCGCGGTTTGCCATGGCATCCCACTGTACCAGCGGCAAAACGGTGACATCGGGGATGCGGGATGTGTCCCAGCGTCTACCCCGGGGAGAACGAATGCCGACTAGGGATGGTAATGCAACCCAGGATTGCCCTGACTGCATGATGATATTTTCAAACTGGCGGACTAGGAAAAGAATAATGTTGCCATGTTTCCCAGTTCCTAAGCTCATGGGGACGAGTTCTCCATCCACAAGTTCATACTGGATATCGGTGCCATCGTCATAAACGAGATAGTTCTCAAAGGTGAGTTTTTGAGCGGTGGTCGTCATCGAACTGGCTCCTGATTGTGTCCTCTGCTTCCCTGATCCCCTCACTGCCCTTGCTTAGAATAGTTTAGTGGGAGGAGATCAGTTCTGGATCTTGAAAAAGGGGCGTACTGAGGTAGCGTTCGCCAAAGCTGGGTTGGATGACCACGAGCATTTTTCCGGCGTTTTCAGGGCGACGGGCAACTTGAATAGCGGCGTAGAGGGCAGCACCGCTGGAGATGCCGGAGAGCAAGCCTTCTTCACGGGCAAGCCGCCGACCATAGGCGATCGCCTGATCATCTGTCACAGCAATCACTTCATCAATCAGGTTCACATTTAGCACGGGCGGCACAAAACCTGCGCCAATCCCTTGGATTTTGTGCGGTCCTGGGCGACCACCGGATAGGACGGGGCTGTTGGCAGGTTCTACCGCGATCGCCTTAAATCCAGGCTTTCGCTGTTTTAGCACCTCTGCCACACCCGTAATCGTGCCGCCGGTGCCAATTCCCGCCACAATCATATCCACCTGTCCATCGGTGTCGTCCCAAATTTCGATCGCCGTGGTCTCTCGGTGAGCTTGAGGATTCGCCGGGTTACGAAACTGTTGCAGCATATAGGCGTTGGGCGTAGTGTCTACAATCTTTTGCGCCCTCGCAATACAGCCGCTCATCCCTTCAATGCCGGGAGTCAGTTCTAGTTCGGCTCCATAGGCACGCAGCATTGCCCGTCGCTCTGAACTCATCGTTTCCGGCATAGTCAAAATCAAGCGATAGCCCTTAGCGGCGGCTGCCATTGCCAACGCAATCCCAGTATTTCCAGAGGTGGGTTCCACTAGCACCGTTTTTCCCGGTGCAATCAAGCCTTCCTTTTCTGCTGCACGAATCATGCTAACCCCAATTCGATCCTTGACAGAGGCAGACGGATTCATACTTTCTAATTTAAAAACAATTTGAGCAACACATCCCTCCGCTTGAGGAATGCGGTTGAGTTGCACAAGTGGCGTGTGACCAATTAAATCAGTAATATTACTTGCAATACGCATGGTGTTTGATCGGGTAGCAATGGACAAAATCGACAGTGGAACGGTTTATTAATAGATTTGGATACTTTAGTTACAGACTAGATGTAATACATGATATCTAGCTGGCGGCGAGCATCGCGCTTTTCACAAATATCTTGTAATGTATAGCGCTGGAGAACCGTTTCGGAAGCGGTATGGGCTTCCTGCCAGATTTCACAAATTACCGTATTCTCAACGGTTTTTGGCTCATCATCTTCTGCCATTTGAGCGTCAGCCCCTTCGAGGCAGTTCATGACTTCCAGTAAGTTAATCTTCCAAGGTTCTCGCGATAAGATATATCCACCTTTCGCGCCGCGCTGCGATCGCACCAAGCCGCCTCGTCTGAGTGCCGCCAAAAGCTGTTCTAAATAGCGATCGGGGATGTTTTGCTGCGCTGCAATTTGACGAATTTG
>JBBSCL010000505.1:0-3429 GCA_038250345.1 Leptolyngbyales cyanobacterium | reverse complement strand
TCATCATCAGTAACAGTTTGCTTGGGTCAACGGATGTAGATAACACTGCGGCTCAGATTAGTTACGTTGTTGCGGGTACGCCGACTGCTGGGCAGTTGCGGATTTCAAATAGCTCTGGATTTACAACCCTGGCGGTTGGTAGCCGCTTTACTCAGGCAGATATCGATAGCAATCGTCTGAGATATGCCCAAGATGGCAGCGAGGCAACTTCAGATAGCTTCACCTTCCGAATTGCGGATGGTGGCACACCGTTGCCATCAGTAGAGACCTTTAATATCGCGATTCTACCGTTCAACGATCCACCCACAGCGCTAGTCAATACAGGACTGACTCTATCTGAGGGAGCAGGTGGCGCAATTTTGGATACCCTCTTGCTATTCACAGATGTGGACAACCTGAGTTCTGCTGAACTTGTTTACACCTTGGAGAGTGACTTGAATGCTGGAGAACTACAGTTTGGCGGTACGCCGTTGAGCCAAGGTCAAACCTTTACGCAGGAAGATATCAATAATGGTCTGCTGATTTATCAAAATAATGGTGCTGAGTCGCCTACTGATGGATTCAACTTCTCGGTGACGGATGGCAATAGTACGGTATTGGGATCGTTCAACATTGCTGTTACTGCGGTCAATGATGCGCCCACGGTGGTTTCAGCCGGTTCATTGTCTCTCAATGAGGGCAGTTCTCGCAGTCTCCGAAATGTATTGTTCACAACTGATCCGGATAACTTGCCATCTGAATTGCGTTATACGCTTCAAGGTCAGCCAATCTTCGGAGCATTACGCAGAGGAAGCCTAAGTCTTGGAACTGGCGCTATCTTTACCCAGCAAGATATTGATAACGGCTTAATTAGCTACCAGCATAACGGTAGCGAACAGTCGGCAGATGCCTTTACTTTTGTGATAGGAGATGGCGTATCTGCGCCTATTCCTGGCATTATCAATATCTCAGTTGCACCTGTAAATGATGCGCCGACTCTAATTACTAATCTTCCATTAACCCTAACGGCGGGAACTCCGGCAACTCGTCAGATTAGCACTAGCATCTTACGAGCAACGGATAGTGATAACCTACCTGCTGAAGTACTCTTTAGATTAGGATCGCTACCCAGTGCAGGGACGTTAAGTCGCGGTGGTCAACCTTTGACTACAGGGCAAACCTTTAGCCAGAAGGATATTACGGATGGCATTGTCCTTTACAGTTATTCTGGGTTTGGTTCCAGCGACGGCTTCCAATTCACGATTGTAGATTCTCTGGGTAAGGTAGGAGGTAGCGGCTTCTTCCAAATCTCCTTCACTTCCTAACGTTCTCTAAAAAAAAGGGACAGGGGCTACTCAGTAACTCCTGTCCCTTTTTAGTACGCTTAATTCAGCAATGCCGAAAGATTTATTATTTTCCTAATTCTTGCGATCGCACATATGCCGCGCGAACAGCTTCAATCAGGGCAGAGCGAACACCAGCACGCTCCAAATGAGCAATCCCAGCAATCGTAGTGCCGCCGGGACTTGTTACTTGATCTTTAAGTTGAGCTGGGTGCATTCCAGTCTCTTGCAGTAGCTGAGCGGAGCCTTTAACCGTTTGAATGGCTAGTTTTGTAGCGATCGCCCTCGGCAATCCTGCTGCTACCCCTCCATCAGCCAACGCTTCGATAATCAGGGCGACATAGCCGGGACCAGAGCCAGATAAGCCCGTGATGGCATCCATATAGGACTCTGCCACTTCTACCACCTCGCCAACGGCACCAAAAATGCGCGTTGCTTGTTCCAAGTGATGCGGTTGGGCAAACTGACCAGGCGCGATCGCGGTAATCCCGGCACCCACAGTAGCGGGAGTGTTGGGCATGGCTCTAATCACCGCGTTACCCGAAAAAGCGCGTTCTAGTTTTTCTAAAGGGGTGCCTGCAAGGATTGATAAAACAAGTGATGGCGGTGTGGGCTTATCTCCAGCAAGTTCTGCCACGACTCGATCAAACATCTGGGGCTTAATTGCCAACAGCAATATTTCCGCTTGGGCGACTTCTAAATTTTCAGAGGTTGTTTGAACTCCGTAGCGATCGCTCAAGAACTTTCGGCGTTCTGCCTGAGGATCACTCACCAAAATTTGCTCAGCCACATAAATGTCCTGAGCAACGAGGCGGGAGATGAGAGCTTCTCCCATCATCCCGCCGCCAATCATGCCAAGTTGAATCGACACATTTCATCTCCTAAGCTGCTTGATCGCGTCCTTCAAACCTAGAAGGGCGAAAAAATAATCATCAATCGCTAAACAGCAATCACCGAGCGCTAACGACTAATGACCGATTTTTGACAGCTTGATGTTACTGAGCCATCCGGACTTGTTCACCACCCCACGTTGCAGCGGGATTGGCTGCACGGGGAACGCGCACTTGAGGCTGAGGCACTTCATGAACCACGTTGTTTTGAGTGCTGACTTGAACACAGCTAGGGGTGAACAAGAAGATGCTTTCGCCAATTCGCTCTTGATGACCATCGATCGCGTAGGTGCCGCCTGCCACAAAATCAACCGCACGTTGAGCTTGGTCTGGGTCCATAATCGTCAGATTTAGCACCACGGATTTGCGCTCCCGCAATGCTTGAATTACTTGGGGCATTTCTTCAAAAGAACGGGGTTCCATCACCACTACTTCAGAAATCCCGTTGACGGCTCCGGGCATACCAATTACGTTGCTCATTGAGGCTGCATTCATGGTTTGTGTTCCCACATTGGTTGGTTCAGTCATCATCGGGCGATCGCGATAGCGACTCCGACGAGCGCGAGGCTCTTCAGAAGACAGTTGCTGAGCTTGCTCCTGTTGATAAAGACCTTGATAGTCTTCCCCATCCGTTTCATCGTACTCATACTCATATTCCACTGGTTCATTAAAACCAACAAAATCCCGTAGCTTACCGAAAATATTGTTACTCACTGTTTACGCTCCATCACGATCAGTTACTATTCACACACCCTTCCAATGCCCATTTATCCACGTTTGCAACTAGCAGTTTTAGCCTGTTACATCACAATAAAAACTGCTTTTTAACTTACGTGCCAATCAAAAACTTTTAGATAATGACACTGGCTGAAGCAGTAGGTCAATCAATCCACTGAGCCTACTCATTTTCGCTGAATTGAGAGATTAGTATACTCCTAGTTGGTTAAAGTGAATCTTTTATTGAGACTTTTCTGATTTTTGTTAAAAATGGCAGAAGAGAATTTCAAGAAAGCTGGTATTGCTTTGTTTGACGGCTTTACCACTTCACAGTATTCAAAACTTAGAAAGCGTTTATGTCAAGTCTTTACGATTAAGTCTTTTTAAGGAATCTTCAGCGGCAGAGGCTATTTTGTAAAGCTGTATACAGTGAGTAAAATTTAGGGTTGGCGATCGCCAAATAACACCCGCCCCAAGCGAATCATGGTTGCGCCTGCTTG
>JBBSCL010000504.1:0-3433 GCA_038250345.1 Leptolyngbyales cyanobacterium | reverse complement strand
CACCGGATCGGTGGAACCCAGCCCGTATATTTCTAGCAGCGACAATCTGCCTAAAGCAGGCTTGGCAATGACCGTGATTGATATTGATTTAGACAATGTGCGGACTCCAGAAGAAGAGAGCGAGTCTACACCAACGGAAGCACAACCAGAGAAAACCCCAGTCACTGCATAAAGTTTGAATGAAGCGATCGCTCTACTAAAGGGGCGATCGCACTACTCCGTTTCAAAAAGCCTCATAAAGCTCCAGCGGCAAATCATCTGGATCTTTAAAAAACGTAAAGCGCTTTCCGGTTAACTCATCTAACCGAATCGGCTCAACAGAGATGCCTTTTCTAATCAGGTCAGCCACGGATTCGTCCAAATTTGCAACCGCAAACGAAAGATGGCGCAATCCGCAGGCTTCAGGACTGTTCACGCGCTCAGGTGGAGTAGGAAAAGAAAAAAGCTCGATCTGGGTGCTGCCAGCCTGCAAATCGAGCTTGTAAGAATTTCGGGTGGTGCGATAAGTTTCTTGAATGATCGAAAAGCCAAGTAGTTCAACGTAAAAATGCTTAGAGCGATCGTAGTTCGAGCAAATGATCGCAACGTGATGAATGCCAAGAAGGTTCATAATAATCGCCAATTTTCAATCGCCAATTACTAAATGACCGGGAGGATCATGCCTTCGTGCGCCAGTACGCTATTAGGGAAAACAGCTTCGACTTGAGAGGCAACCTTGTCTAAAAAGTCATCGGAGTGGCTAGGATCGTGATGAAAGACGACCAACTTTTTCACGCCTGCCGCTTTTGCCATCTTCACGCCTTCTTGCCAGGTGGAATGACCCCAACCGATTTTAGGGCTTTTTGGATCGTGATATTCTTCGTCCGTGTAGCAGGCATCATAAATCAGCACGTCGGCATTACGAGCGAGATGCAGCAAGTTTTCATCTAGGCGATCGGCATAGTGTTCCGTGTCAGTGGCGTAGACAGCCGTACGCCCTTGCCAGGTCATGCGGTAGCCCATGGCGCTATTGGGATGATTCAGCGAACCCGTTTCGATGGTGATGTCGCCCAACTGCATAATATCGCCCGGAGCGAGGTCGTAAAACTTTAGGTCAGACTGCATCACCTGCATCGGCACCGGAAAGTTGGGATGCAGCATTTGCTTGTGGAGCCGTTTTTCCATGCTGTCTCCATTGGGCGCGATCGCCCCATAAATGTGAAAGCAATTCCCCTTTGCAAACGCAGGCACGAAAAACGGGAATCCTTGAATATGATCCCAATGGGAATGGGTGAAAAACATGTAAGCTTCGACCGGCATCTCGGACAACAACGATTTGCCTAGCACTCGTAGCCCTGTGCCGCCATCAAAAATGAGGCGCTTTCCACCAATCCGCATCTCCACACAAGACGTGTTGCCGCCATAGCGGACGGTTTCACTGCCGGGTGAAGGAATACTGCCCCGCACACCCCAAAACTGAACCACAAAATCGTTTGGGTTGCTTTCCTCAACGCTGTCGGGGTTTTCCTCCATTTTGGAGGGTAACTCAAGCTCTGACATTATCAATTACTGGTAAGGTTTCAAGAAGGTCTTCGTACCGATGCACTTGCCGCAAATGATTTTGCTCATCTACTAAAACGACAGTCGGGGAAAAAGCTTTCAACTCCTCAACCGTGAGTTGAGCGTAAGTCATGATAATTAAGCGATCGCCCGGAACACCGAGACGAGCTGCTGCACCATTTAACTGAATCTCACCACAACCCGCAGGCGCTGAGATGGCATAAGTAACCAACCGTTCACCATTAGAAACGTTGACCACTTGCACCTGCTCATAAGGTAGAATACCCGCTGCGTTTAATAAAATCTCATCAACACTGATGCTGCCGACATAGTTTAAGTTGGCAGCAGTTAGGACACACTGATGAATTTTTGATAATAGAAACGTGCGATGCATATCAATCTTCTTCTATTTGAAGAAGTAAAAAAGCGGATGTATTCAAATGGCTTGACTTCATTAAACAACGGATATTTCCTATTTTGCCTATGAAATAGGGAAGACCGCAGCGATCGCCCCCTGTATCAGCAATGAATCTTTACAAAAATGAGGTCGAAAATGAGGCTTAGAACAAACCAAGCCTCAGAATTTCCGACTCACAGTCAGACTTTGCTTAGCGATATGCCTTGATGCATTGTTCTACCAAGGGCAAAACTTGATCCACATCTTTCCAGCCTAAAATTTCAGTCACTTTTTTCTCTAGATTTTTGTAAGTTCTAAAGAATTCGGCAATTTCGTCTAGGCGGTGGGAAGCCACATCTGCGAGGGTTTTAACTTGGGCATAGCGCGGATCTTTGTCGGGAACACACAAAATCTTTTCATCGCGATCGCCCCCATCGATCATTTCCAACATTCCAATCGGACGAGCGGCAATCACACAGCCTGGAAAGGTGGGTTGATCCATCATCACCATGCCATCTAGCGGATCGCCATCGTCACCCAGGGTATTGGGGATGAAGCCGTAATCCAGGGGATACTGGACTGAGGCGAAAAGGACGCGATCGAGGGCAAAAGCGTTAATATCCTTATCAAACTCATATTTATTCTTACTACCAGCAGGAATCTCGATCAGGATATTTAGCAAACCGGGTTTGGGTTGGGCAGGAATACGAGAAAGATCCACAAACAGTCTCCATAAACAACGTCTCAAATTATCCCATTCTGCTTTACCGCTTTACCGCTTCACCCGAATGGATGTGGTTAGCGGCAAAAATATCTTCACTAAGTCGGCTCGGCTGACGACCAAGGTTGGGTAGGCACGGCGACTATAATTATCGCCAGGTTTCAGAGGGAATATGGGGTCTGGTTCTAAGGGTGTCCAGATTGCACCCGCAGCTTGAGCGATCGCCCAGACTGCGGCAATATCCCAAATTTTCGGCGTAGCTTCTACACCAGCAAGAGTCCATCCGGCTGCCACAGTCAGAAAACTGTAGGTTGACACGCCCAACATCCGGATTTTGCAGGGAACGGGATTTTGCAGAATAGCAGTGCTACGGGCGCAGAGGTTGAAAAAATGATTGGGGCTAAGATCGTCGGGGCTGCTGTGAATCGGGCGATCGTTTATAAAAGCTCCCGTGGGCATTTCTAAGCCAGAGTCGCCACACCAATAGCCATGAAACGACTGCCGCAGGGGTGGAAAGTGGACATAGCCAAAGACAGGTGTACCTTGGTAGATTAATCCTAGCGAAATACCCCAGAGCGGCAAGCCCCTAGCAAAATTGGTGGTTCCATCCAGCGGGTCAATAATCCAACACCACTCGGTTTCTGGAAAGATATGTTCGGTTTCTTCACTGACCACGCCATGATCGGGAAAAGTCTGGGCGATCGCATTCCGCAATTCTTCATCTGCCCACTGATCCGATTGGGTGACTAAACTGCCGTCACTTTTTTCTTGCGCCT
>JBBSCL010000503.1:0-3434 GCA_038250345.1 Leptolyngbyales cyanobacterium | reverse complement strand
GTAACATCTGGCTGCACTGTTTGCACCATTGACGGCGGCACTGTTCGCGGCATTAATTTGTTTCATAGCTTTCGCGAGTTTTCCATTCCCACAAGTGGCTCTGCGTGGTTTAACAATGCGCCGCAGATTCAAAACATCTTGACGCGAATCACGGGCAATAATCTTTCCAATATTGATGGGTTGATTCGTGCCAATGGCACTGCCAATTTATTTTTGCTCAACCCCAACGGCATCGTGTTTGGGCAGAATGCCCGTCTGCAAATTGGCGGCTCGTTTTTTGCCAGCACTGCCAATAGCTTTAGGTTTTCTGATGGCAGCGAATTCAGTGCTACCAATCCTCAAGCGCCGCCCATGCTAACCGTGAATGTGCCGCTGGGGTTGCAATCGGGTCGCATTACATCCGGCACGATCGCCAATCGGGGAAACCTCAGCGCAGGGCAAGACCTGATCCTAGAAGCGACCCAGTTGGACTTACAAGGGCAGCTCGTTACCGGCAGAGACTTGACTTTGAACGCACAAGATACGGTGCAAATTCGCGATACTGTAACGACTCCTTTCTTAGCGCAGTCTGGCAGAGATTTGATGATTCAGGGCGATCGCGCGATCGACATTTTGGCGCTGAATCATCCAGGTCAAGTTCCCTTGCAGAGCGGCGGCAATCTTAGCCTGCTGAGTGACGGCATTATTTCGGGAGATGCTCGGTTTGCCACGGGAGGCAATTTTCAGGTCAGAAGTGTGTCGGGTGGGGCGGCTCAGTTCCGCAGCTTGTATGACCCTATTATTAGTGCGGCTGGGAATGCAGGCTTGGCAATTTGACATGAATATGTTCATATATCACTGAGGCATTTGCCGCTGTTGCTACTGCCATCACGAAGGGCACTCTTGTTTATAGCGGTTACTTGGCTGAAATAAATCTCATCCTTTGACTCAGCCCTTTTCCTTGACCAATCCTTAGAACTAGGCGTTTTTTTCTGACCTATGCACGTTGCAAAGCTATTTATCAAGGTTCAATCTCCATGCCCAATGATAGAGTGCCAGCGCCTTGACTTAGTGCAAGAGTTAGGCATTCAAGCAGATAAAAATGCTCGGATTGGCAGTCCTAGGCAGGTGTTGATGGTCGATATGCCATCTCTTAAAGCATTTGATTTACAGCCCGGTATTTTGCAGGAAAATATTTTGTTGGATGGTGACTTGGAACCGTTTGTGTCAGGACGGGTCATCCAAATTGGGCAGGCGCTGATTCGTCCAACGTTTTTGTGTGAGCCTTGTGACTACATAGAAACGCTGCAAAAAGGCTTGGCAAAGCGCATTTTGGGTCGGCGAGGCTGGCTGGGAATGGTGGTCAAAAGTGGAGCGATCGCGGTCGGCGACCCGGTTCTCCCAACCTCAATCCAGTTCCCCATGCTGTCAGACGATACTCGAATTCGGTTTCATGAATTTGTGGCAAGAATTCCCCCTGGCAAAGTGGCGACTACAGCAGATTTGGTACTGGCGCTTGGCGTTGCGAAAGCTTACTATCGATCGTTTCCCAGTCTCATCAAGAAGACAGCGGCTAGTTTACCGGTTCATCGACTGGTGGCGATCGACGGTAGCTTGCTCACCAAACACATCCCGCAACAGGCAGATTTATTAGCGGAGGAAGGAGTACAGGTGATCTCAAACCAAATCTCAGAGCGCGATCGCTGGCATCCCCAATACTTTCATCCGCTGAATGAAAAAGCCGGATAGCCCCTCTAACTTGCACCACTTTTGGTATTCCATTCAAGTATGCTTGATTTCTAAAATCGAAGCGCCGAGTATATTTGAACTCAACACCTTTCGGCATCAACTTTCCTATTTTTCCCCTCCCACTTGCTATGACTCTTTCCAAAGCTGAAGCAAAACAACTGTTTGAACGCCTAATTTTTGAAGAAACCGATCCTGCCGATTGGGTAGAAGATGTCTGGGGTTTAAGTCCACTATTGGGCGACAGTGCCGCTAAACTACTAGAAGCGTTTGAAGCGGTAATTGAATGTTGCCCTGAAGAACACTTAGAACATCTCGTTCTCACCCGCTTGCCGCTGGATGAGCCAATCTAGCTACCCTTTCTCACTGTGCCATGAGTTTTTATATTTCCGCTCGCTTTATTGACAAGCTGTCGATTCACATCACCAAGAACTACCTAAAGTTACCCAACGTCAAAGTGCCTTTGATTTTGGGCGTTCACGGACGTAAGGGCGAAGGCAAGTCTTTTCAGTGCGATTTAGTGTTTGAACGCATGGGCATCGACGTGGTTCATATGTCTGCTGGAGAGTTGGAAAGCCCAGATGCCGGTGATCCTGCCCGACTCGTGCGTTTGCGCTATCGCGAAGCCGCAGAGATGGTGAAGGTGCGCGGCAAAATGGCAGTACTGATGATTAATGATATTGATGCCGGAGCCGGACGGGTCGATCAATACACTCAATACACGGTGAACACCCAATTGGTCAACGGCACGTTGATGAATATTGCCGATAATCCGACCAACGTTCAACTTCCGGGCAGCTATGATTCTGAACAGATTCAACGAATTCCGATTATTGTGACGGGCAATGATTTTTCCACGCTCTATGCTCCGTTGGTGCGAGATGGGCGGATGGAAAAGTTTTTTTGGGAGCCAAACCGGGACGATCGCATTGGCATTGTCGGTGGCATCTTTCAAGCAGATCAGCTTGCCAAACAAGATATTGAAACGTTGGTAGATACATTTCCGACCCAATCGATCGACTTCTTTGGTGCGGTGCGATCGCGCCTTTATGATGAGCAAATTCGCCAACTCATTCAGGATGTCGGGTTAGACCGGATCTCTCAGCGCGTTGTGAACAGTGCAGAACGCCCCCCAGAATTTCACAAGCCCGACTTCAGCCTGCCGCATCTGATTGAAGTGGGTAACGAATTGGTGCAAGAGCAACGGCGAGTTCAGGAAATGCGTTTGGCTGAAGAATATAACAAATCCCTTTACTTCAACCGCAAACTAGGTGATACGACTGCTCAGACTTTACCTAAAGGCGAAACGATTCACGATCGCGACTTCTTTCACGCCTACAATCCCGACCTTAACAATGGCAGCAAGCCTCCGCTGACCCAGTCGCCTAATCCCACGAGCTACGCTGGACAACCCGCCAGCACTCACCTCACTCCACAGATGATGTCTGAAATCAACCGCATTTTGGCGCAGGGCTACCGATTGGCGATCGAAACTGTAGATGAACGCCGCTTTCGGACAGGCTCCTGGAACTGTTACGGCAGCTATGAGGGAGATGGAGCGATCGCGATCGCTGCTTTAGAAACCTGCCTTGCCGACTCTTCCAACCAATATGTGCGACTCGTTGGAATTTCATCGCGCGATCGCCGTCGCATGATAGAAACTATCATTTATCGTCCCAACTCAAAAGCCGCTGTTTAAGTAAAATGCT
>JBBSCL010000502.1:0-3435 GCA_038250345.1 Leptolyngbyales cyanobacterium | reverse complement strand
CCGATGTCCCCAAATAGAAGGAATTGGGCAGTAGGTTACCTGAGGAATCAAAGCCGCCTCAGCCGCACAATCTTCAGGCGTAAAGTATAAATCTGTTGCAGAAGGCATTACCAGAGTTTTTGCCGAAATCGATCGCAAAGCTTGAGCGTAGTCCATTTGACCGCTTAGATTATTGCCCACATCGCACCGCAGCCAGGTATCCAGCATGGCAATTAAGTTGTGCGGATCGCGCTTGCGGTAGCCCACTTCCCAACCCCGCACCAAATAATCCTCCAGCGACTCATAGCCGAATTGATAATACAGCCCTGCGCGATAAAAAGCTTGGGACGCAGCCCAACTCGCATAAATCCGGGAAAAAGTGCGAAAACCGAGATCGGGCATCCCATCAAAGCCCGTACCATTCCAAGTCGGATCTGCCGTCAACGCCGATCGCAGACTTTCGAGAAAAATTCGATTGTGATCCGTCGTCCGCGCTGTGCCGCAGAGTGCCGCAATTCGTTGTACGCGATCGCCATACATTACGCCCCAGTGATACGCCTGCTGCGCCCCCATCGACCAGCCATACACCAGTGCCAACTGCTCAATCCCAAATACTTCTTGCAAAAGCTGGGACTGAGCGCGCACATTATCAAAATGGGTGAACCAAAACCCTTGCTCCGCTAAACCACAGTTGGCGGAATTGCTTGGCGAACTGGAAAGCCCATTGCCAAACATATTGGGAATGATGATAAACCAGTGCGTAGGGTCAAGAATGCCGTCGGGGCGAATCAACCAGTCAATGTCGCTGTGTTGGGCACCGTAGGAAGTGGGATAGAGAATGACATTGCGGCGATCGCCTGCCAACTCGCCATAGGTTTGATAGACCAACTGGGCTTGGGGCAACACTTTGCCGCACTGAAGCGCAAAATCTTTAAGCGTAAAGCAGCCAGCAGTCATGAAGGCGATCTCAATTGAGCAATAATCTGGCGGTTGACATTCCCATAGCCCTGATCCACTTGCGCGAAGTGAGACTGCAAAACGTCATGGGCAGCAGGCAGCGCATGAAATGGAATCGAGGCATATAAATGATGCTCGGCGTGGAACGGCATATTCCACATCAGCCAGCGTACCGGGGCGATCGTCAACGTGGTGCGAGTGTTAGTCAGGGCATTGTCGTCAGCGGTACAACCTGTGTGTTCAGCCAGCAAAATTGCCCGCAAAATCGGTTGTCCCACCGCAAGAGGCAGCACCCAATACAGCAGAAACCAGGGCTGTTGGTAGGAGATCGAAAGGGCGATCGCCACTCCATAAACCATCAGTTGCAAACGAGTTGAGCGAATCACCTCAGACCGGGCAGCATCGGGAATATAAGGGCAGCCTTCCAAGTTACCAAGAGCAATCCGTGCATGTCCGCGCACTTTGCCAATCCACCAGTTGAAGCCGCTGATTTCTATCAGGTATTCGGTCACGGTTTGCGGCTTGCGATCGCTCAGTTCTGGGTCTTTATCAGGAATTTGCGTGTAGCGGTGGTGCCACTTGTGATAGCGACGATAAAACGTACTGTTATAAAACGACAGCAACCCCGCAAACCAGGCAACCCCGTCATTTAGGCGATTGCTGGCAAACGCGGTACGGTGGCAGCATTCGTGCATCGGCGCAAACAGTGCCGCCAAGCTAAAACCGTAGAGAATGAATGCAGGCAGAGCAATGAATAAGCGGACTCTTGGTGCGAAGCTCTCGCCCTGAGTCGCCCAGAGATAGCCACTCCCAGCTAGCACTATAAGATGTCCTGAGAGTTGCAACCAGCCTTTAATATCAGACCGGGCATTCAAGGCATTTAAATCTTGAGCAGACAGCAGTTGATTAGGTTTAACGAAAGATTGTTCTGGCTGAGTAGCGGATGGATGAGTCAACATCGCGATGAGCAGGAGTAAATAAATCTATGAATATCCTGACAGATTGATTCATACAGGTCAACAAAGTTTCATGCAACTTGCGGCGATCGCTCTCTCAGATTGGCGATAATCAAATTACTTTAAGCACCGCAGGAATCATGACCGCTGTTTCAGACCACGCCGATCTTGCCGACGACAATCAACTCGGTCGCTATTTGGGTAACACCATTCGCGACCTGCGGCAAAAACACCGCCTGACGATCGCCGAAGTCGCCGAACAAACCGGGATTTCCCGTGGAATGCTATCCAAAATTGAAAACGCTCAAACGGCAACCAGTCTGGAAACTTTGGTGAAAATCGCCAATGCGTTAGGCGTTTCTATGGCGACCTTATTTCGTCACTACAATCCGCCTCAAGGTGGGGCGCAACTGGTGAAGCAGGGCGAAGGCATGGAAGTCGTGCGGCGCGGCACCAAGCGAGGGCATACTTACCATTTGCTTGCCTATGATCAAGGACCTACCAAGCTATTTGAACCGTTTTTGATTAGCATGGATGATGCCTCTGAAGTATTTCCCACGTTTGAGCATTCGGGCATCGAATTCATTCACATGCTAGAAGGCACGTTGGAATATCGGCACGGACAATCTACATACTTGTTAGAGCCAGGAGATTCACTCACCTTTCGGGGCGATATTCCCCATGGACCAGAAACGCTGATTGAATTGCCGATTCGGTTTCTTGCCACCATTTATTACGGGACGCAATTGGTCACAGATGGGTAGCGATCGCACACCGCAATTGAGTCTTTAACTATGGTCAACTATAGTTAGTTTAACGATCAACAACCTTACAGATACTTGATTGGTGTAGGAGAAGACCCGATGAAATTAGGCACAGTTGCTCTAGCAGGATTGATGACAATGAGCGCGGTGGCACCAGCCTATGCGATAGCATGTGTTGTCGCCACCCAGTTTTTAACGGCTCAGGAGAATCAATCTGCTCCAGTAGAACCCCAGCAAAATGACAGGCGGGCTGCGATCGCCAGGATTGATCCTAAGCGACCGATGCAAGTTCGCGTGATCAGTCGGACGATTGTGCCAGTGGTTGCCTCAATGGTGCCAGCAGTGGGCGATCGCCCAGTCGCGCCGGGAAAAAGTGTTATCTTTGGTCGCCTGCATACACGCTATCTGACCCTTCCCGTGGATTTGCAAGTCTCATTGCAAGACACGCCTGACCCAAACAAGCCCATTAGCATTTTTTTAGAGGTCAAGACAGCGGGCAACGAGATTATTGTCAGTGTGAAAACCGCATCAACCGGCGGCAATTCTTCCCAAACCATTAACGTAGACGAGAAAGGCGCAATTTCTGTTTTTTAGTTGCAAACGATATCATCAGACCAATTCCAATAGGTCTTTACGCTAGCGATTTTGCAGCGATCGCTTTCTTACTAAACCTGTTCATCCTTACCAAACAAGATTCAGTGTAGGTTTAGGGAGTAGGATTTCTACAGTTGTTTAAGATTAAAAACACTGAGTATGGCAGTTTTGGAGTGGTCGCTATT